>JAPULF010000482.1 GCA_027295245.1 Planctomycetota bacterium | reverse complement strand
CCCCATTGAAGATTGCGGGCGCCGTTCTCGGTCAGGATTTTGCGAGCCCAGATCGGTTCGCCTGACTTCGTCGACAGGCATTGCAAATCACCGGCGGCACCGAGTGTATAGAGGCGATCGCCGTGCAGGGTCGGCGTTGCCCGCGGGCCCTCGCCGCCGAGGGTCTCTTCGAACCTGGCCTCGTACTCGAAAATCCAGATTTCGCGACCGGTGGCGACGTCGTAGCAGGTGACGGCCTCGTTGTCTCGTCGCTGCTCGAGGGTGTAGGCACGTCCGTTTGCGACGACGAAGCTTGCGTAGCCCTCGCCGATCGGCTGGCGATAGATTTCGCTCGGCGGGTTTGCATTCCAGTCGAGCGAAATGCTTGCTCCTGTTACGACGCCGTCGCGGTTGGGACCGCGGAAATCGGTCCATTGGGAGTCGTCCGCGAGGCTGGCATCGGTTGTGGCGTCGGATTCTCGTTGGCGTGCGCGGTGCTGTTCCAACCGGTCGTATTGACGGATTCGGCCGAGGTCCAGCGAGCACCCCACGAGCTGCAGGCCGCCGCCGAAGTCCCAAAACGGATAGAGCGCCAGCAGGACGAGGCCGGCAAAAACCGGGAAGAAGAACAGAGTCCCCGCAATTTTTTCCCAGGTGCGATGGCGCGGACTCTTGCGGAGCAGCACGACCGCCACGGGGTAAAAGCAGATCAGCCCGATGAGGATGGTGAGACGCTTGAAGTACCAGGGCGTGCCCCCGGATTGCGGATTGGTCATGTCAGTCTGTTTCAATCGTCGGCGACTTTTCACTCGATCTTAAACGCACCTTCCGGGGGCGGACGCCCAACACGATCTCGGTTGTCCCGGTGCTCTAAGTATAATTCCGAAATAGGATTCCGGTTGCGAATCGCGAATTCCGCCGGACGCGACGCGAAATCGCAGAAAACGGGTCGATGTTGCGGTGTCGACGCGGGCGCGGTTTTGGCCTTATACTCCTCGGTCGGGCCAAGCGGACTTGGCAAAAGGGGAAATGCACCTCACAGATCGCTGTTCTTGTCTGGGTGCGGGCCATCCGGCTTTGGTGCCGGTCCCCTCATGTCACACACGGCCACCGGGTGCGTGGGAGCGACGCAGGGACATTTCCGCTCCCCCCTGAACGAGATGTGAATTCGCCACGACCGGCAGGTTGCTCTTGTGACAACTTGCGAGCGACGCCGCAGTCCGCCGGGCGGCGACCGGAATGCTATCGATGAAGACGGTGGGGTGTCGCCCTTGCCGACGAACGAAGGGAGACCCTTTGGACATCGCCTTGGACGACAAACAGGGAATCGGCTCGGTCACGGAGAAATTCCGCGCGATCACAAGAGCCAGTTTCGCCAAGACTTCGGAATGGAATCGACTGGACCCGGACCTGCGTGAAGCAATCGACGTCGTCTCGACGGTGCTGCCGTTTCGCACAAACGCATACGTCATGCGCGAGCTGATCGACTGGAATCGTGTTCCGGACGACCCGATGTTCCAACTGACGTTTCCTCAAAAGGGGATGCTCTCGGACGAAGACTACACGAGGATGAAGAGACTCCTGGAGGAGGGCGTGCCGCGCGAAACGCTGGAGCAGGCGGCCAATGAAGTGCGGTATACCCTCAACCCCCACCCGGCCGGGCAGATGACGCACAACGTGCCGACGATCAACGGCAAGGAATTGCCGGGCATGCAGCACAAATATCGCGAGACGGTTTTGTTTTTTCCAAGCAACGGACAGACCTGTCACGCCTATTGCACGTTCTGCTTTCGATGGGCCCAGTTCGTGGGACTGGATGAACTCAAGTTCGCGCAGCGGGACAACGAGTTGCTGGTGGCGTACCTGAAGGAGAACAAGTCAGTCACGGACCTGCTGTTTACGGGCGGCGATCCGATGATCATGACGACGAAGGTGTTGCGACGGTACATCGAACCGCTGCTGGACCCGGAACTCGAACACGTCCAGACGATCCGAATCGGGACGAAGGCCGTGGCGTATTGGCCGCAACGTTTCGTGACGGATGGGGACGCGGACGACCTGATGCGATTGTTCGACGAGGTGCGGGCGACCGGGCGGCACATCTCGATCATGGGCCATTATTCGCATCCGGTGGAGCTGTCGACCGAAATATCGCGTAAGGCGGTTCGGCGAATAGGGTCGACAGGCGCCCAGATTCGCATGCAGTCCCCGGTGGTGGCGCACGTGAACGACGACGCGGACGCATGGGCCGAACTTTGGCGGACGGGCGTTCGGATCGGTTGTGTCCCGTACTACATGTTCGTCGAGCGAGACACCGGCGCCCGGAACTATTTCGCGATTCCGTTGGCGCGGGCGTGGGAAATCTATCGAACGGCGTACACACAGGTATCGGGGCTGGGCCGGACGGTACGCGGTCCGTCGATGTCGGCCATGCCGGGCAAGGTTCACATCTTGGGCATCACGGAATTGGACTGCGGCAAGGTGTTCATGCTGCAGTACATTCAATCGCGCAATCCGGAGCTGGCGCGGCAGCCTTTCTTCGCGAAGTTCGATCCCGAGGCGGTGTGGTTCGACCAGCTCAAGCCCGCCACGGAGCGGGATGTAGAGTTCTTTCCGCCGGATGAGATCCAGGATTGGAAGACGACGCCGCTCACAATCGATATCGGTGATCCGGAGATCGGTTGAGCGGTCGCACGCGGGGCGACCGCCGTCAAACGCGATATTCGAGACTATCATCCAGCGTTCCGCGAAGAATCATCGCGGATTTGGGTGGGGAAACGCCGCTCGGTCACGAGTGCGCGATTCAAAAGAGGACCGCATGTCGGCAAGAGTGCCTTGGTTCGAGCGCCGTTGGAATTTCCAATTTCCGGTTGGGTGTTTTCCTGACATTCTCGAACGTCTTCGCGGCACGCCCGCGCGTGCCGAGGATGCGGTCCAAGGACTCGACGGACACTTGTTGACACGACGCGAGCGGGAGGGAACGTGGTCGATTCAGGAAAACGCGGGGCATCTACTGGATTTGGACGGCCTCTGGTCGGGGCGACTCGATGACTTCCTGTCCGGAGCGGCAACGCTTCGGGCCGCGGACTTGAGCAATCGAACGACCCATGAGGCGGATCACAACGGCAAGGAAATCGGCGATCTGCTTGCGGCGCTGCGGGCTTCCCGGACCCGGTTGATGTCGCGATTCGATTCGCTCGAGGATTCGGATTTCGCCCGGACGGCACGACACCCCAGACTGGAGACGCCGATGCGGCTGGTCGACATGTGCGTCTTCACGGCGGACCACGATGATTATCATCTCGCCCGCATCAGGGAGTTGATCGGGCGGTTCGCCTGAGGCAGACGCTGTCGCATGACTGTTCATGCGACAGGCACACGGCCTTGTGGCGCAAGGACTTACGGACGGCGACAGCAATAACCACAGCAGTTCGGATGAAAAACCGCCCGATGACGCCGATGTGGCGGCCGTAGTGACCGCGTGGCCGACGCTGCCCGAGGCCATTCGGGCGGGCATCGTGGCGATGGT
>JAPULF010000481.1 GCA_027295245.1 Planctomycetota bacterium | reverse complement strand
GGCTTATTCTTGTTCCGCGAGCTAACCGACGCCGGCGGCCTTGAGCCCGGTACGCTGATCGCCATGGACGTTCCGGACGGCCTCAAGGATGGCGATCAGGTCGTGGTCGTTCGCAAGCGTTGGCAACTGCGGCCGGGCCAGCTTGTCCCGGTATTTATCGAAGAGACGGCACCGAAGCCCGGCCTGTATGCCCCGATGAACGCGATCAAGCCGATTGACGACCATACCGGCGAGGTTTTTGTTGCCGCGGACGGATCGGCCCGGCAAGTCCGGGTGAAACTGTTCGAACACGCCGGCGAACTCGTGCGGATCGCGGCGGCCGATGAGGAGGATGCAGACCTGATCGCCGCGGGCTCCCGAGTCATCATGGATCACGTCCACTTCCTGCGCGATGGCGAACCCGTCCGCGTCATCAAGACGGTGGAGCTCATGCAATGAGCTTGGCCGGATTCGCCCTCAAATACAAAGCGATCGTGGTGACCGTGGTGGCCATCCTGATGGGATGGGGCATCATGTCCTTTTTCAGCATGTCGCGGCGCGAGGATCCGGAGTACATCATCCGAACCTGCCAGGTCCTGACGGAGTGGCCCGGAACGCCGACGGAAAGGATCGAGGCACTGGTTACGTCGCCGTTGGAAGAAGAGATCAATACCCTCGACGGCATTCGCTGGGTGCGGTCCGAGACGTCCGTCGGTCGATCGGCGATCTACGTCGAGTTGGATCGTCCGACCCCGGGTGACTATGTCGATCAGATGTGGGACAAGGTCCGCGCCCGGGTCGACCGCGTGCCCATGCCGGAGCCGGGGATCAAGCCGATTGTCATTGACGACTTCGGCGATACCAACATCATGCTGATGGCACTGTATCAGGTGCCGATGCCGGGGAAGGAGCAGATCCGCGAGGAGGACCGCTACTCCCCGCGAGACCTGGACATCTTTTCCGAAAGATTGAAGGACGACATCAAACTTTTGGACGGAGTCGCCAAGGTCGACCGCGTGGGGGTGCAGAGCGAAGCCATCTACATCGAAACCGACCTCGGCACTTGGACGCAACTGTCGCTGACGACCTCTCAGCTCGAGCAACTGGTTTCGCGCCGCAACGTGATCGCCCCCGGCGGCACGATCGACTCGGACGTGGGGCGCTTTTCGGTCAAGCCCAGCGGCGACATCGACGCCACGCGTGAAATCGACTCAATCATCGTGGGCACGCTCGGTGACGACGAGGCCCGGGCCCCGGTCTATTTGGAAGACCTCGGACTGAATGTGGTCCGCGACTACCGCGACCCGCCCGACATAATCACGCGATACGGCGACGCCGAAACGTCGGCGGAGTGCGTGATCGTGGCGTTCACGATGAAGAAGGGCGCCAACATCGTAGATGTCTGCGCGGATGCCAAGGATGTTGTCCACCGATTGACCGTGGAAAACAAGGTGCTTCCGCCGGACCTCGCGGTTGCCTACATCTCCGATCAGTCGGAGACGGTCACCAGAAAGATCAACGACTTCGTCTTGAACGTCGTCGGGGCCGTGGTCATCGTCGTTGTGATCGTCTTTCTGATGGTGGGAATGCGGTCGGCCAGCGTCATGGCGGCAAACATTCCGCTCGTGATTATCGGTTCGATCGCGATCATCACGGTCTTCAACGTTCAGTTGGAGCAAATCTCCCTGGCAGCCATGATCATTGCACTCGGAATGCTGGTCGATAACGCGGTTCAAATCTGCGATCAGACCAGGCGGCTGCAAATCGAGGGAATGTCTCCGAGCGAGGCGGCCCTGACCGGTGCGAACCAGCTTGCGTTCCCGATCCTGATCGCGACCGGTACAACCATCGCCGCGTTTTATCCGATGCTGATCGGGCTGCAGGGCTCGACGCGCGAATACATCTACAGCCTGCCCGTGACCCTGACGGTTACGCTGGCACTCAGCTACGTGTTGGCAATGACGTTCTGCGTCTTGCTCGCCCAGTGGTTCATCAGGCCGCCCGCCCATCCCGACGAGCCGGCGTCGCCGGTCGTGCGACTGTTCAAACGATTCGTGAAGCCGGGAACCAAAAAGACAACCGGCAGTTCGTGGGCGGAACTCTACCCGCGGATCGCTCGGGCGTGCATCAAGGCCCGTTATCTGGTCATAGCCGTGTCGTTTGGGGCCCTGTTTATCGTCATGATGCTTCCGGTCGGCTCGGAGTTCTTCCCGCAGGACTTGCGGGATCAGTTTACGATCGAGGTCTGGCTGCCCGAGGGGGCCAGCATCGAGCAGACCGACCGGGCAACCCGACGCGTCGAGGACCTCCTCCGCGCGCTGAGCCCCCACACCGACGAGAAGGGCAATGAGGTTCAGCGCATCCGAGCCATGAGTTCGGTCGTGGGCGGCGGAATGGCCCGCTGGTATATGGGGAGAAACCCGGAATCGGCGCGTCCGAACTACGCGGAAATCGTCGTGCGGACCACCGACGGTCGCCTCACGCCCGACTTCGTTTCAGACGTCCGGCGAATCGCGAGAGACGGTGATGCGAAGCTCGGCATCGAACCCGTGCTGGGCGCCCGCGTCATCCCCCGCGAGTTAACGATGGGCCCGCCGTTGGATTCGCCAATCGGCATTCGCATCTTCGGTCCCCGGCTGGGCGTGGGCTTTGCCGATTACGGCGTGATGAACGCCCAGGCGGATCGACTCGAAGACATTCTGCGCAACCAGCCCGGCACGTGGGACGTCTACGCGTCGTGGGGGTCGCCGGGCTATGAGCTGGAGGTCGACGTTAACGAGGATAAGGCGAACCTCGCCGGCGTCACGAACCTCGGCCTGGCACAATCTCTGAACGCTTATTTCTCCGGCCACTACCTGACCACTCTTCGCGAAGGCGACCATCTGATTCCGGTCTATTTGCGATTGCCCTCCGAGCAGCGCAAATCCATCGACGAACTTCGCAAGGTCTATGTCGAGGGACTCCACGGCAAGGTTCCACTGGATGCGGTTGCGGACCTGCGGCCCGCATGGAAACCGGCCCGGATCGACCGCAGATTTCTGCAACGCGTGATCGAAGTTCGGGCCCGGAACGAGGCGGGGTACCAGGCGAACGACATCGTCCACGGCATGATGGCGACAGATGAATTCAAGCGATGGGCGAAGGATCTGCCGCCCGGTTACTGGTGGGAGATCGGCGGCGAACTGTTCGAATCGAAACAGGCCAAGGGGGAACTCAGTGTCGCGCTGACGATCTCGGTGCTGGCGATCATCCTGCTGCTGATTATCCAGTACAACGGCTTCGCCAAGCCGCTGATCATTCTCACCACGCTGCCCTTGGCGTTGATCGGAGCGCTCCTCGGTTTGTTCCTGACCGGAAATCCGCTCGGCTTCATGCCGCAGCTCGGGATACTCGCGCTCTTCGGTATCGTCGTCAACACGGCGATCATCTATATCGAGTTCGCTGAGGTGCTCGTGAAGGAGAAGTCCGAGCAGATGAAGGGATCGGGACCGATCTTGGGCCTGACGGTCGAAGAGTTTCGCGAGTGCCTGGTGCAGGCCGGGCAGGTCCGCCTTCTTCCCATAGCAATGACCACGCTGACCACGATCGGCGGCCTGCTACCGCTCGCCCTCGCCGGCGGGCCGCTGTGGGAGGGCATGGCCTGGCTGATGATCTTCGGCCTGATCGTGGCGACCCTGCTGACACTGATCGTCGTGCCGTCGTTTTACACCATTTTTGTCGAACGCTTCGGGATGTCGCCAGTCTCTCACAGGCAGGCGTAGCGCATCCAGCTATGACTCCATTTCGTGGAGGTGCCGCTCATGTTTCGTAGAACGAGCCTTTGTTGCATGTCGCTGATCGTTCTTCGGCCTTCCACGTGCCTCGCCGTTGCATTGCCCAGTTGCCCGAGAAAGGCGGGTGAAACCTGCCCTACTTGACTCCTCCCGGCGGAGCCGGGGGCTAGGGGGCGCTGGTTTTCCCGGCGATTGCCGTTGACGGCAGCGCGTTGATCCGGCGGTCTATCGGCATTGGGGTGACTGGATAGCCGACGGCGCTGTTGAGGGTCTCTCGCCTGAATGCATCCGACCATTCGAGCAGGACGCTTAGCATCGTCGCGTCGGTGGTGCGCATTCGGCGCTCGTAGTCATCGATCAGCCTTTGTCGGATGGTATAGAGCCCTTGGCACAGGAGTAGTTGTTTGGGGTTGCCGTGATCGATGCGG
>JAPULF010000480.1 GCA_027295245.1 Planctomycetota bacterium | reverse complement strand
AAGGGCCTGGCCGATAAGGCGGCTTATTGGATGGCGAAGTGCAAGCTTCGCGACGGTGAATTCGCCGCTGCCGCCAAGAGGTTCAAAAAAGCGATCGCCGAATTCGGCAAGAGTGATCTTCTGCCGGAGATGATGTACGACCGAGCGGTCGCCTTGATTCGCGGCGAAGAGCGAGACGAGGCAATCGTGGCGTTGTCCGAGTTCCGGGCGAAGTTCGGAAATCACGCCCTGTCCGTCGATGCCCTGCAACTCCTGGCGACCGCCACACACCAGCAGGGCCGATACGACGAGAGCCTGACGCATTGTCAGGCCCTGCTCAAACAAGATGCTCCAGGCTCCGGGGCGGCGTCGATTTCGTTTCTCGTCGGTGAAAACGAATTTCTATCGGGGCGATTGGAGAAGGCGATCGCGGCCTTTCGCGGATTCCTGTCGGCCCATCCCGACGACGGGCGGACCGATCAGGCAAACTACCGAATCGCGACTGCCTTGAATCGCCTGGGCCGTTATGACGAGGCCGCGCACATCTACGGGCGGCTCTCCAAGCGGGCAACCGAAGACGAAGGGTTGCGCCCGGTCCTCCTGGCGTTGGGCGACATTCACTTCCAGCGCGGCGAGTGGAAGAAGGCGGAAGCCAGCCTGGCGGCGTATTTGTCTTCCGGTTTGGAGGTCGCTTCCGCCGACGAGGCCTTGCTCAAGCTCGGCTTGTCGAAGCAGCGACAGGAACGCTACGAAGACGCATTGCCGGACTACGGGCGACTTCTCTCGCAATTCAAAAAGAGTACCCATCGGGCGCATGCCTTGTTCGAGCGAGGACAGGCCCTGGTCGCTCTTCATCGATTCGATGAAGCGGCGACGACTTTCGAGCAATTACTGGCGGAGGCCGGTGATTCGCGATTTGCGGGGTATGCCGTCAACCATCTCGGGACGATGGCGATGCAGACTGGGAACTATGAGGCGGCCGCGAGCCGATTTGAACGGGTGGCGGCGAACGCCCCGGAGGCGGACGTTGGTGCCGAGGCCCAGTTCCAGCGAGGACAGGCCCTCATGGCCGCCGAGAAGTACAAGCAGGCAGAACAAGTCTTCGCCGACTTTCTGAAGCGGCACGCGAAACACGACCGCGCGGCGCTTGCGGCGGGGCAGACCGCGATCGCAATCGCGCGGCAGGACCGTCACGCCGCCGCGGTCGAGGCCGTGGATCGCGCGATTCAACATCATGGCGACAAACTCGGCGGCGACACCTTGGCGTCGTTGCGTTACGAGAAGGCGTGGTGCCTGCGATACCTCGAGAAGCCCGATGAAGCGGCGAAGGTCTATCGCGAAATGCTGTCCGCCCGGCCGGAGGGCAATCTCGCGCTGCACGCAAGGCTCGAAGTGGCCGAGCTGGATTCGAACGCCAAGCGATACGCCCCGGCCATCGAGATGCTGACCAGGCTGGTCGAGCGTCTGACGGCATCGTCGAGCGACGCGCCGCAGGACGTGCGGGAGCAGGCGGTATATCGACTGGCAGTGTGTCGATACGAAACGGGGCAATATGACGAGGCGGCGAAGGGATTTGAGGCGTTCGTCCGGGCGTTTCCCGCCAGTGGATTGGTGGCATCGGCCAGCTTCCATTGTGGCGAGGCGCTCTTGCGGTTGGAGCGGCACAAACCGGCGGTCGAGCATTTTCGCCGCGTCGTAGACAAGCACGCATCGGATCCGGCATACAGCGCCAGCCTGCTGAGGTTGGGGGAATGCCTGGCGGCCGTACAGTCGTGGCCGGACAGCGAACGGGCATTCTCTACGTACCTCGGCAAGTTCGGGGGCGAGGAATTCTGGTTCCAGGCCCAATTCGGCGTCGGCTGGGCCCGCGAGAATCAGGCCCGACACGACGATGCGATTCAGGCATACAAGGCGGTCGTCGCCCGACACAATGGGCCGACCGCCGCACGTGCCCAATTCCAGATGGGCGAATGCCTGTTCGCCAAAAAGCAATACAAGGATGCCGCCATCGAACTGTTGAAGGTGGACATCTTGTATGCCTATCCGGAATGGAGCGCCGCTGCGCTCTATGAGGCCGGTCGGTGTTTCGAAAAACTGTCCCAACCGGTGGAGGCCCGACACCGCTTCAGGGAAGTCACCGAGAAATACCGGGAAACGCAGTGGGCGTCGATGGCGGCGGATCGCGTCGCGGCGCTTTCGGAGGGAACCGTGCCGGGTCGCTAGGTCCGACATGCCCCCATCCGGTTGAGCAGAGGAGTTTATCCTGTGATCGTGACGTCAATTCCGTGGGACCAGATTATCTTGGGGCAGGCCGACGCGGCATCGGCGGTCGTGGAATCGGCCTCTCAAGTGCGGATCGACTCGGTTTGGGACTTCGTCAAAAAGGGCGGTCCCATGATGATTCCGATCGTGGCGTGTTCGCTGGTTGCCCTGGCGGTGACGGCGGAGCGTTTGATCAGCCTACGGCGCGGGCAAATCATCCCGCCGAACTTTCTCGCGGGTCTCAAGAAGGCGTTCGGACCCTCGGGCAGCGACAAACGAAAGGCCTTGGCGTATTGCCAGTCCGACAAGAGTCCGGTGGCGGATATTCTCGCGGCGGGAATCAAGCGTCTCGACGAACCCGTCGAACGTCTCGAAAAGCACATTCAAGACGCCGGTGAGCGCGTAGTCGTCAAGCTCCGCAAGTACCTTCGGATCCTGTCCGTGATCGCGTCGATCAGCCCCTTGTTGGGACTGTTGGGCACGATGTTCGGAATGATCACGGCGTTTCAGACGGTCGCGGTATCGGGCGAGGCCCTGGGCAAGACCGAGCTTCTGGCCAAGGGCATTTACGAGGCCATGATCACGACCGCGGCGGGTTTGCTCGTCTGTATTCCGGTGATCATCTGTTTCAACTTCATTTCCGCTCGAATCGATAGACTCGTTCTCGAAATGGATCAGATGACGGTGGAGTTCGTGGAGGAATTCGGCGCCCCGAACGGCGTTGGACAGGTGTCCGATTCGCGTGCCGTCTCCGGCGACTCGAGTGTGCCCGTCGGCGCGGCGGCGGCTGCATCATGAGGGACGCTGCGTCATGCTGATCAAGGGGCGACAGTCCAGTTCCGGCATTTCCATCGATATGACGCCGATGATCGACATGGTCTTCCTGTTGTTGATCTTCTTCCTGGTCGCGACGACCTTTCACCAGGAGGAGCGCGAGATGCAAATCGCCCTTCCGTTGGCGAACGCGGCCGGTCCGATCAGCGTCTCGCTGCGCGAACTCATCATCAACGTCGATGTGGAAGGCGGAATCGTGGTCGGGGGCCGGCAGATCACCCCGGAGGATCTGTCGTCCGTGATTCAAGAGGCGGTCGAAGTCAATCCCGATCAAAAAGTATCCGTTCGCGGTGACCAGGCGACGGCGTACGCCAACGTGGTTCGCGTGCTCGACATCTGCAAATCGAACGGAATCCAGGAACCGTACCTGGATACGGTTCTCGAAAAATGAGAGCGCGGACCCGGCGGCGCGGATTGGATGGGTTGATTGTTGAAGCGCATTTTGATCGGTGTTCTTCTTCTGCTGTTGATCGCCGCGGGCGTAGCCGCTTGGCGCTTGCGGCCGCGGTCGCGTTCGTTCTACACGGATGCCGACTCGATCAAGCGGCCCATCGAAACGGTTCAGCCGCGTGACATTCTATGGCGGCCTCCCGCCAAGCTGCCGGACCTCTTGAGGGCGGACGGCGACGTCGGCGAGCCGCAACTCAGTGCCGATGGCCTGACGCTCTTTTTCGCCCGCGGGCGCCCCGGTCAAAACGCGGATATCTATAGCAGTCGCAAGACGTCCGAGGGATGGAGCCCGCCGGAACAGACGACGGAGATCAACTCGGAGTTTGACGAACTCGGCCCGGAGTTGAGTGCGGACGGGCGCTCGCTCTACTTCTACAGCGACCGGCCCGGAGGCACGGGCGGATACGACATCTGGGTCACACATCGCGGGCAAACGGGATGGGCCATTCCCCGGAACCTCGGCCCAAACGTCAACAGCGAGTTTGATGAATATGGTCCCGGCCTGTCGCCCGACGGACGCACGCTGTACTTCGCGTCCGATCGCCCCCAATCCAAAGCCGCGCCTTCGGCAGTCGACGACGTGCGGCCGCCGACGATGCCGGTGGAAACGTCGAGACGGAACTACGACCTGTACTCCGCGTCCATGACGGCGGGAGAATTCGGGGCCGCCACGCCGATTGAAGCCCTGAATACGCAAGCCGACGAGGGGGCCCCGTCGATCAGCCCGGCCGGCGATTTTTTCTATTTCTGCTCGGACCGATCCGGCGGGCAGGGCGGTTTCGACATTTACCGTGCCCGGTGGTTGCGAGGGAAGTTTCTGGCGCCCGTCAACCTCGGAGAAACGGTCAACACCGCCGCCAATGAGTTGGACCCCGCGGTCACGCTCGGCGGATACGGACTTCACTTCAGTTCCAATCGTTCCGCGAGCGCACCCTCCGAAGGCGAATCGGAGGGCTACGACCTTTACTACACGTCGTCGCGCGAGGTTTTTTCCGAGGCGGAGTCCTATCGGGCGAAGATCGACTGGGCGGCCCTCTGGTCTCAAATCGGCTCAAACGTCCTCTGGGCACTGCTTGCACTGTTGTTGCTCGGGTTGCTCTTGGCGTTGATGCGCGATTTGAAGGACGGCAAACTCGCCCTGCTGACGAAGTGTCTCTTGGCCTCGCTGACCGCCCATCTCCTGCTGATGCTCCTGTTGAACTTCTGGCAAGTGACCGTCGGCCTGGTGGATGCCTTATCGAATCGCAGGTCGATTCAGGTGGCACTGGCATCTCCCGCACGGGCCGACATTGCGGAACAAATAAACGGATCGTTGACCGACTCGATGGACGTGGACACGGCATCCGTTCCGGTCGAACAACGAGTCGAACCGATCGAAACCGAGCCGGTCGATTCAGCGGTGACGATGGCGGTCGAGCGAACGACCCTGAACCGCCCCGAGCCGTCCAATAACGACGAGTTGATTACCGAGGCCGATCGGCCGGCCCCCGCGCCCGCCCCGTTGGAGTCAGAGCCGGCTACGGTAGCCGATGCCACCCCCGTCGAGGTGGATTTGCCCGACGATGCCGGCCATGCCGACGCGATACGGGAAAGCGCCCTGGAAATCGCGCACGCGCAACCGCCATCGACCGATACCGCTCGAGAGCACCCTGACGCCAGGGCCGAAGTCTCGCCAGACGCGGCCATGGCGGCAATGACCGTCGAGCAACATGCGTCCGAGCCGCCGGAGTCGATCGCCGACCGCCCAACCGCCATCGATACCGTCCGACCGGGGGCTGACGCGCCCGAGCCAACGGCGATTCCCATCCAATCGGCGGTTGCGTTCGACGTCGATGCCTTGATGGAGGAGGCGCCGATCGCGTCGGACGAGACCGACTCGGCACAAGTGGCCTCGCGCCTCGAGCCGGTCGAAGCATCAAGGACCGAGTCGCGAATTCCAACGACACAGCCGGCGTTGCGGGTCGTTGCCGTGCACGCCCAGCCCACCGAATACGACGTAATAGACAAAGCGATCGGGCGGAATGATCTCGGAGATATCGAAGCAGTAAGCGAGGCCGCCGTGGCGGAGACGGGTACCGCCGGGTCGTCCGACGTGCTTGAAGACGTGCGGGTTCTTGAAATTGCCGGAATCGCGAGCCCGCGGGAAGTCGGCAGCCAGGCTCCCGAGACCGCCGAAGTGTCGCCGCAAGTAGCATTTCACGATGCCTCCGCGGTCCGCGCGGATAACCGAGCGAATTTACCCGCTGACACAATCAATCCGAAGTTGGAACACATCGAACCGAGTACGGACGGCAACCTCTCCACGGATTCCCTGTTTGCGTTGTCGACGGCTGATGTCCCCTCGCCGGCGCCGGCTGAGAATATCTCCAACGAAATGCCGGGTCGATTGCCCTTCGAGCCTTCTCAAACGAGCATGACCGAACTCGCATTACCCGCACCGGTCGATACGAGGCTTGATGCAATTCCCGAACCTCGTGTTGCCGTATCCCATGCGACTGCGGCGCTCGATCGGCGAAAGTTCGAGGGAAGCGGATCCGCCCGCGGCGAAAACAGCGATGCTGTTCAACTCGTTGCCCTGGCCCCCGCGCAATCACGGGATCGGGCAGATGAAGCAAAACCCCATGATTCGGGAATCAGGGTGGCCGACGCCGGAACGTCGCAGCGACGGCCCGGTCGGGAATCATCCGCGATAACAGAGTCAGCCCCATTGAACGAGATCCCGCTGGCGCTGGACATGCCCGTCGCGAGCGGTCCATCTGAACGCGCGGAACCGTCGAGTCAACATCTTGTAGCCAATCTGGACGCGCCGTCCACGCCTCGATTGCCGGCCGGGAACATCTCGGCCGGCCCCGAGCGAGTGCCGGATGCGATTTTCTCCGTGCGGTCGGAGCGACATTCCACGGAGGCAGGCAGTGTTCAACGACCCAGCGCCTGGGATGTCCCCGCGGATTCGGCGGCGGGCGTCGGCTTCAAAACCGCGTCGAGTTCGGACGTGCAGGCACCGTTGCCGGCACTTCTGGAATGGGCGTTGGAAGTACCCGGCGAATCGGGCTCTCGCTCGACGGCTGAGCGATCACTGGCCGGGTCGATTTCCTCCGTAATGGACTCCATACCACCCTCACGGCAGTTCGGATCGGACGCCAACGCCGCGCCGACACAGATCACGTTGCTGGACTTGGGCGCTGAGCGCCATCGCGAACCGTCGGGCGTTCACACATCCGCAACGGAGCGGTGGCAGATGCCGACGGATTCGCCGCCGGGCGTAACCTCCGACGAACCGATCGCCGAATCGTTCGCAACGGCCGACTGGAACCCGGTCAAATTGGCCGTGCCGGTTCCGACAGAGCTGGCCGCGCCGGCCTCGGAGTACGTCTATCGCTCGCCGCAAAAGCGGCTTCCGTTGGTGGAGCGTATGGGAGGCAGCCGCGAGACCGAACGGTCGGTCGACCTCGCGTTGGCATGGTTGGCGGCCCATCAAAGCAGACAGGGACGATGGGACTCGGACGGATTCGATTCGCGCTGCGGCGAATGCGGCGGTGAGACGGATATCGCGGCAGACCGGGCCCTGACGGCCCTGGCGTTGCTCTGCTTTCTCGGGGCCGATCATACGCACGTCAAGGACGGTCCATACCGCGAAAACGTCGATCGGGGATTGAAGTGGTTGATACGAAGACAACGCCGCAACGGGGACCTGCGCGGCAATGAGACGATGTACAGCCACGGCATTGCGACGATTACCATTTCCGAAGCATATGGCATGACCGGCGACAAGACGCTGGAAGATCCGGTGAGAAAGGCCGTGGCATTCATCGTTCGCGCGAGAAACAAACGGCTGGGAGGCTGGCGGTATGATCCCGGACAGGTGGGCGACACCTCGGTTCTCGGTTGGCAGATCATGGCGCTCAAGAGTGCCCGGATGGCGGGCATCGAGGTGCCGGAAGCGGCGTTCGAAAGCGGCCGCCGGTGGCTGACGCACGTCGAAGAGGACGGGAGGCCCGGTTTGTACGAGTATCGCCCCGGCCGACGCTACAGCCAATCCATGACCGCGGAGGGAATGTTCACTCAGCAACTACTGGGCATGCCCCGCGACGATGCCCAAATGCTGGGCTCGGCTGCGTTCATCGGTGAGTATCTCCCCGATTGGAAAAAAGATGCGAATACCTACTACTGGTACTATGCGACCCTGGCGCTTTATCAGCATCA
>JAPULF010000048.1 GCA_027295245.1 Planctomycetota bacterium | reverse complement strand
CGGCGACCAGAAACAGGTGAAGCTGCTCACCCAACGAACCATCGACTACGAAGACTACGAGACGTTCATCAAGACGGCCGCCGAATCGGAATCCGAGGTCGTCCTCCTGACCGACATCGACGCATCTCCCGAGGACATGGACGCTTCAACCGAAGACGATGATACGCCCGATGACACCGGCGAGGACACCGGCGACAGCACGGGCAACGAGGATGCAACACCGGTCAACGCGGAATTGGTCGACGGCAGGCCGACGCTCAATCAGGTTCCGGCGCACCCCGGCGGGCTCAGGGGAAGCCCAGTCGACACTGTGAAGTCGGCGGCCGAATCCGCGGCGCGGAAAAACCTGATCCGGACGGTCCTGGCCTATCAAGTCAACCCTGCCACCACGGTTGGGGACCTGTTGGATACAGAGCTGTCCGAAGTAGAACTCAACATGTTGAGCGCCCAGGTCGTCACGATGACTTGGCTGGACGAGACGACGCTCGAGGTCGAGATACAGATTCGAGCTGGGAACATCTTTGTCGAGCTGAAAGGCAAGTTTGACGAGGCCGATTTCTCACCGTTGAAATCGATCGATCAAGACAAGTACTTTACGGCCAAGGGCGTCGGCAAGATCTGAGCACCCGCTCGCCGAGGGTCGCCGTCGCGGGCCTCCGATCCGTGCGATGGAATCTGAAACAATCCATGTACACAGCGTTGCCGAGGCGTACCTGGTTCTGATGGTACGGCGGTGCGAGGTCTGCGACCGGGGGCCGCTCGAAGCCCGAGCAGACCTGACCAAGGCCCGCTCCGGCGACGGGCAATGGGAGCTCCCCACAAACTGCCCGACTTGCGGAAACGACGATGTGTTGGAGTTTCGAATCGCGCCGGAGCCGACTTCCGAGCAGGCGGCCACCAACTGGGTCAATCCCACGCAAGAGAGATCCCGAGCGATCGACCTGCTGGGATGGCTGACCCTCTTTCGCTCGATTCTCGAGGCGTCGAAGAAAGAGACGGACAAGTCCGAGATACGCAAGCTGGCCATCGAGTGCGCCCAGTGCCTCGACGAGGCCCTGAAGTTCTACGAACCCGATAATGAGTTGCCGAATCAGAACGCCTTCTTTTCCGAAGAGTCGTTGACGCGATTCCGCGACCTGCCGCAGCAATTCACGCGATCGCGATGGCTTCACGAACGAAGCAAGTTGCCGGTCGTGGTATTTCGAACCCCGAAGTCGGAAAACGCGGGCAGTCGTCGCTGGTGGCAGGTGTGGCGGCGGCGTGACCCTCGCGGGAATTTCGACGGACCAGACAAGGGCCAAGCCGATATATGATCATTGCCTGCCGCCGGTACGAATCCGGCAATCGAAAATGAACCTTCGGTCGGGACGGGTGATCATGTCGCCTTTGGGATCCAATGAACGGGGCCGCCATGAGTGAATTCAAGAAAATCGGTGTCTTTCTGAGCGACTGTCCGGCCGACGACGCGGCCTTGGGATTCGCCGCGCATTTTGCGTCCATCGGAAACGCTTCTCTGCACTGCATCCACGTGCGATCGGAGGCGCCTTCCTCCTCGCCCGGCGGCGATCCCGAGGCGAGCCAGTTCGAGACCCACGTTCGCAAGACGCTTCCGCCACAGGTTGGGGAGCGAGCGACGTACGAGGTTCACAGCGGCACGGGCATCACGGAAGTGCTCAAGTCGGCGCGCGACAAGGACCTGGACCTGGTCTTGATGGGTCGGTATTTGCCCTCGAGCCAAATGGGCATCGGCTCGCGCTGGACGCGGCTGGCCAGGAAGTGTCCGTGCTCGGTGATGATCATTCCGGACCACTGTCGGCCGCATTTCAGCCGGATACAGGTGTCGGTGGACGGGTCCAAGCATTCGCACCTGGCGATGGCCGCGGCCCTGCTTCTTGCCAAGCAATCCAACGATCGAAACTCGCAACTCGTTGTGCAGACCGTACGCCACGTGGATCCTCGCCACGACCTCGCGGGGGCGTCGTTTCAAGAGTCGGCGGAAGCGCAGCGCGAGTTCGGTCGACGGGATCTGAAGCAGTTTCTGGCCGACATCAACACGGAAGAGGCCAACATTGAAACGATCGTCAGCCTCTCCGAGGACCCGGCCCAGGCGATCGTGGAACTGGCGATGGTACGAAAAATGGACATCGTCGTTGTGGGGAGCCGCGGTCCGACTCGGACGACGGCGGCGATTCTGGGTAGCACGTCCGAACAGGTCTTGATCCACTGTGCAATGCCGGTTTTGATCGTCAAGGAGAAGGGCGAGACGCTCCGACTGCTCGAAGCGCTGTTCTCCGTCGATTGACCGGTCGACATCGACCGGCAACACTGAACCGATCGAGTTGCGCGCAACTCCATTGCCCGGCAGGCGAGTCAGCCCGCCCGGCATTCTTGACTGCGGGCCGATCGACTCTCGGGCCGAGCCTATGCTGCTCGATCATTTCGAACATTGTCTGGAACCCGGGCCGAACGGGCTGCTGGACGTCCGCGCCCTGCCGACCCACGGCGGTGTTTATCTGATCGTCGACCGCGAGCGACGGCCGGTGCTATTGGCCCATGGTGAAAACCTTCGGCGGGTCGTGGTAAACCGGCTGGCCGCTCCGGCGCCCGATCAGAAGAGCCGGCGAACGAACCTCTCGGAAATCGCCGGAAGCGTCTATTGGCGCGGGACATTCAGCCGGTTCGAGACGGCCCTGGTGCATTGGCGTATCGTCCGTTTGCACGATCCCCGCGGATATCGAGAATCGATCGGATTCGGTCCGAGTTGGTTTCTGCGGGTTCGCGCCGAGGAGCGATTGCCGAGATTCACGGCGGTTCGGGAGCTGCGGGACGACGGGGCCCGATACGCCGGCCCGTTTCACTCACGGCGCAGCGCGGACGCGTGGGTTCAGATGCTCGAGGATATATTTGACTTGTGTCGTTATTACGACATCCTGGAGCAGGTCCCCAACGGGCAGCCGTGCGCGTATTACGAAATGGGAAAGTGCCCCGCACCCTGTGACGGATCGATTCCGATGTCCGCGTACGCCGACATGATTGCGAATGCGTGGGCGTTTACCGTCGGCGACCGCGAACCGGGGCTCTCCCGGCTGTCGGCCCTCATGCAATCGGCGGCGGGCCGATTGGAATTCGAAAAAGCGGCGGCGCTGCGACAATCGATCGAGCGAGCCGAATCGCTGTTCAAGCGGCCCGACAACAAGTACATCGGCGACGTGTCGACGTGCCGATGGCTGATCATCCAACGCGCCGGCCCGGCCCGGCGAACCCATGAACATACGCTCATCAAGCCATTTGTAGTTCATTGCGGCGCGATCGTGGAAGGCGAACCCATCTCGCTGGCGCAGGCGGACTCGGTCGTCCCTCGCTGGATTGAAGACTACGGAGAACAACCGGTTCCGGCGGTGAACACGCGCGACGAGCAGATCGCGCGGTCGGAACTGTTATGGCTGGTGGGCAAGTTCCTGTTTCAAGAAGATCGTGCCCCGGGGCTGTTCTTGCGGTTTGACCGGCTGCCCGACGTGGATGAACTCGGGGCCGATATTCGCCGACGATTCGGGTCGGCTTCATTGCCGGAGAGCGATGAGGCCGAAACCCAGCCCAATTGACCGGCGGGGGCGTCTCCTTAGAATATCGTCCTGCGGCTCCAATTCGAGACGTCTCTTGGCCCGGAGACAATGGAACTCAAATCTGGATAGGAGGATGAGTATGCGAGTTGTTATTCTGACAGGCATGTCCGGGATTCTGATCTTCAACCTGGGTTGTATGACCGCCGCGTCGCGTGCCTTCACAGAAGCCAAGGGTGCCGGTGCGAAGGCGGCGGCGGTGCCGGGACTTTCGACCGCGCAGCTTAGAAAGTACAAGGGTGTGAGTGTCGGAACGCCCCGGTCTGATCTAGGATCACTCGTGCACCCGACCTTCACGAGTACTCTGAGCGGCGCGGTGAGAGACGAACTGACCAAGAGCAAGGATCCGGACAAGCCACCTATCTTCTCGGGCGGCTCCCCCATGTTGGAGATTGATCCGCACATCATGTTCTACATGCGCCCCGGGTCGCTCGGTGGAATCCTCGGCTCGGACTCGTATGCAGTCGTTCTATTCTGGTTGAAGGACGAGGGGGGAGCCGATATCGGCAAGGTTCAGGTTGTGACCAAGAGCGGTGCGTCTCGGACCGAACCCGATGATCTCGCGCGGGCGGCTGCCGACGGACTCGCCGACTTCTTCAAGAAGCACCGAAAACACGATTAGGAACCGGCGGAAGCGGACGAAAAACCGTAGATTTTGGGCTTGTGGGGGCCTTTTATATCCGACAATTGCCTGGGTGTCCGCGCCGATCGGGGCCGGCGTCTCATATCATTGAACGAGGCCTCGTGCAGCGCAGACCCAAGCGGCGTGCCCGACGGCCGCGAAAGGGCACTATGCGTTTGTGCCATTCGGTCCCTGGACTTCTTATCTGCACGGCGGTGTACGCCTCGGCGTTCGGCCAGGATCTCGACGACCCGATCGCCCCCGACGACGGATCCGCGGGCTCGTCCTACGTCAACACCAACTTTGAAGCTCAGGAAGCGCTGTCGAGGGCGGAAGGCCTGGTTGCATTGGGGAAATGGTCCGCGGCGGCTGCGGCGTTCCAGTCAGTCGGCGATTTATTCGGAACTTCCATCGAGAGAATCGACCGCTGCCGTTTCATCAGTATTCGCGATCACGTCAACCGTCGGATCGCCGGCTGGCCGGCGGACGGGATCGCCGCATACCGCGAAGCATTCGAGGGCCGCGCCGCCGAGGCGCTTCGAAAAGCCCAGCAAGGCCGCGAGATCGAGGCGCTCGTCGGGGTGGGCGAACGCTTCTACGCGACCGGGCCGGGCGCGGCGGCCCTCGATGCCGCCGCCGAGTTGGCGATCGAACGCGGCGACTTTGCTTCCGCCCGTCAATGGTATGCCCGACTGCTCGCCGATCATCCGGAGCGGGATCGCCTGGGCGATCAATGGCGCGTGAAAGCGTCCTTGTGCTCTGCATGGGCTGGCGATAGCGCGGCCCTCCGGGCGATCAGCGACGAGCTTCCGCCGGATCAACCGGGACCAAGCGTCGCGTGGGGCGGACGGGAACAACCGCTGGGCGAGTTCGTTCGGGAAGTCTTGTCTGACGAAGACACCTTCAAGCGAGTTATCACCGTGGCGGCACGGTCGTCCATGCTGGGTGGCGGGCCCGACCGGCGGGGGTTTTTCGAATCGAACGCGACCGCCGAAGCGGTGCTGTGGCGTTTCTCGTCGTTCGATTCTCGACCGAGGAATCTTGGGGATATCCATGAGCCCGACTCCCTGCGATCAGAATCGGCCATGCGGGAGTTGCAAAGAGGCCGGCGTCTGTCGATGTCGCCGGTGGCGGGGGGCGGCCTGATATTCGTACACAATCACCGCACGGTGTGGGCCATCGACGCTGAGTCTCCGGATTCCGCGGCGTGGCGCTACGATCTCGTCGACGGACCCTTGCAGCAACCTCGGTGGCTCTCGGAAGAGGAACTGCCGCCGCTTTCCACCAGTACCTGGTCCGACGGTCGTCTGTACGTTCACCTCGACAGGGAGCCGCCCAGTTCGATTGACGGTCGCGTGGGCGAGTCGTCGGTACTGGTGTGTCTCGACGCCGAACACGGTCGCGAGTTATGGCGCAACGA
>JAPULF010000479.1 GCA_027295245.1 Planctomycetota bacterium | reverse complement strand
TCTCGATAGTTGCGAATCGGCACGTTCTTCGCGAAGTCGGCGTAGTTCGACACGGCCCCAAAGTGATGCTCGCGACCGAAGTCGCTGTCCGTATTCACGTCGACAAGCCGGCGGAGATAGTCGGTCTGGGTTGCGGTGGCGTTCTCGATCGCCCGCAAGACGCGTCGGGTAACGCGTCCTGCATGCGCTTTGGCAATGTGAGCCAACAACCGATCAAGAAGCGGTCCGGTGGACATAGAATTCATCTGGCAAGGGTGATGGTCGGACACCTGCCCGGGCTACCTCGTCCGGGCAACTAGGAAGCGACCCGCGTTCGTTTCGAATTCTCCGAGTCGTTCTGGAATGACCGCTTGTAGCCGAGGCCGGCGGACGATGCGAGAGAATAGGGCGATTCTCCAAAGACCAATTCGGCAAATCTTCCTTCGTTGTAAATGTTTCCGGGATCGTCGAGTTCGGCCAAGTAGCGATCGAAAAACTGAACCGTGCGATCCGCATACTCCTCCGGCCCCACGGCGACCGAGCGGTTGTGCTTGGCGCCGGGTACGACCCAGAGATACTTCGGCTGGGCGCAGAGGGCGTAAAGGAGCTTCGATTGATCAACCGGGATGTAACTGTCGCGTTCCCCGTGAATGAGGAGAATCGGCCGCGGCACCATGCGGAGCAGGGCCTTGCGGACGGAGGGAAACACGCATTTGAACTTGATTCGACAGGTGATGAACAGGCACCAGCGAAGAAAACGCCAAAACTCCGGCGGGTGGTTTTCATAGACGATTCGGACCTTGGCGAAGATCTTGGCCCAGCGCTTCATCAGGTGTTCCAGCGTGCAATCGGATGAAAACGCCCCATCGGTGATGATCGCCTTGATGGAGGTTGCCTGGGCGGCGGCCAGTATCCCCGCGGAAGCCCCGCGCGAGATTCCGAACAGTCCGATCCTTACCGGGCGACCCTGTCGTTCGAGCCAGTCTTCCACGAACGCGATGGCGCTTCGCATGTCGCCCATTTCTCGATCGCTGGCCCACTGTCGCGGCGTGTATCCCTCTTCAGATGCGGATTGACCGTGGCCTCGAAAATCGAAGGAGAAAACGTCGTATCCCGCCTCGATCAACGGCCGACAATACCGGGCACAACTCTGGCGAGTACTCTTGAACTCCGGAGCAAAAACTATCAGGCCGCGCCGAGGAACGTCTGCCGCCGCCCACACGAACATGCCTCGCAGGCGAATGCCGTCCGCCGCCCAGAAATCGACGTCCTCGCCGTGAATCTCCTCATATCCGACCTGAGTCATCGAAAGGGGCGGCTCGGTGTCGCGAATGATGTTGAGGCAGATTCGAACATACTTCGCCAGAACCACTGCTGGAATGATGATGAGAAAACAGATCGTCAGCAGAATCGAAATGAGCGCCCAGTTGTGTGAAACAACCAGCCAAAAACCAGAGAGCATCTGTAGAGCCAGTGTATCAGCGACTTCCACCGCGCCATTCCTCCCCGCAAGCGGGTAGCGGGGAATCCTAACGTATTCCCGGATTGGCTGCCATCAAGGCCGGGCTCCCCGGTTTCGGCTTCCCTATGGGATGGACCGATTGGCGACGACCCGTCCGCCCCGCAAAACAATTTCGCCTAATTCATTGTGACAGATAATGTTACATCTTGTCGCGTGTTTAACTTGACCCACCCGCTCGGCGATCTAGACTGTCCGGTCCCACGTTGCGCGGTTGTTATGGCTCAGACAGGCCTGTTGCCGCTCGGCCTGGATCAGGTGGCGTCGAGCCGCGCGGAGCCCGTCGAATCGCTGCGAAGGCCGGGGCGAGCGTCGATGGTTGCCAACACCCGGGCCCACGGAATCGTTCACGTTGATGCGCACTCTTCACAGCTACTTGGCCCGCGAATTGGCCAAGACCTTTCTTCTCACGTGCGTGGCGTTGACCCTGCTGATCGTGATGGGCGGTGGCGTGGCCAATGTTTTTCGAGCCGAAGGAGTGGGCGCCAAGGAAATGGCGTCCATTTTCATTTTTCTGACGCCGGTCGCCCTGACCATGATCCTGCCGATCTCCGCTCTCTTCAGCGCCACGATCACGTTCGGTCGTGCCAGTGCGGATAACGAGATTGCGGCCTGCCGTGCCGCCGGCGTCAACGTGCAGCGATTGTTGCTGACGCCGTTCTTGTTGGGTCTGCTGGTGACCGGGCTGACCTATGTTTCGTGGAATTACGTGATTCCGAAGCTGTTCGACCGCATCGAGTCGTTGACGCGGCGCGACCTGCCGTCGATCGTGCTGGGACAGTTCGAGCGGGGCAAGCCGCTGGTCTACGGAAATTTTCGAATCTGTGCGGAAGAATTCGAGGAGCTGAAAGACGATCGCCTACCCGAGAAGGCCGAAGAAAACCACACGTATCTCTATCTGTCCGGCGTCACGTTTCTTCAACTGCAAGACGAGCAATTCGTTCGCTACGGCACATCAGACTACACGTTGATCGATTTTGACAGCTCTCAGAGAAACCCGTGCGTAACCGCGGTTCTGTACGGGGTGCATGCCTACGACGTGATCCACGGTCAAGAACACAGAGTGGAGCGACAGGACATCCCCACGCGGGAGTTTCCGTTTCCGATCAAGCAGCAAATGAAGTTTCAGGACGTCGGCACGTTGCGTTCGTATCTGGAGGATCCCAGAATCATTCCTGAGTTGGCGGACCGTCTGTTTCGCGTCCGACGGGGCATGATGCAGGTGTTCCTCTATGACGAAGTTTTTCGGAGCTTCGACGAAAGCCGAGGCGGTACGGGAACGTTCGAACTATTCGGTCCCAACGGCCTGAATTACAAGATCACGACGTCGTCGCCGCTGCACACGTCTCCCATGGATAACGAGCCCACGCTCTTTGACGCCCAGGTGATCGAGACCCTGCCGGATGGATCGACTCGAACGCTCCGTGCAGGCAGACTCCAGCTCGACATGAAGAACAGGCCGCTGGATCCGGAGCGACCGCTGATCGTCATCGAGCTCTCGGAAGGCGTGCGCATTCAACGGTCGGGCGGGGGCCGGCTCGTCGAACAGCAAGCCGAGACGCTGCCGGCACTAGAATTCGTCGACCAGCCGGAACCGATGCGACGGGCTTCCAATCTGGATCTCGATCGCGTCATGGACCCGACCGAGAACTTCGACTTGATGCCGACCAAGCTGAAGGAAGCCAGGGCGAAACTGATCAAACGAAAGAGCCAATTCGAGTCGGAGGTGCTCGGCGAAATCCACTTCCGATCGGCGTATTCCGTCAGCGCCGTGGCCGTGATCCTTATTGGCGCGATGCTGGGAATCATCCTGCGGGGCGGCCAGGTGTTGACCGCGTTCGGAATCAGTTGCGTGCCGACGGCGGTCGTTGTGATCGCCAGCATCGTCGGGAGAAACATGGCGAATCAACCGGGCGGCGCTCCCGGGGCCCTCGCAGTCATGTGGGGTACGACGATTCTGGCGTACATTGCCGTGGGCGTCATCGCGTCCCGGGTTTTGAGATTGTAGCCGGTTCATGAAGATCCTAGATCGTTACATCCTCCGGGCGTTTTTTACGAACTACTTTATTGCGATGTTCGTTTTGATCGGCATGTACGTGGTCCTGGACCTGTTCGTCAATCTGGACGAATTCACGGAGACCCCCGATGAACCCACGTCGCGAACGATCGCCAAGATCATCAATTTCTACGGCTACAACATGTTTCTCTATTTCTCCCAGCTTTCGGGGACCCTGATTCTCGCGGCGGCATGCTTCACGCTGGGCCGCGCCCTTCGCACCAACGAATTCACCGCCGTGCTCGCTTCCGGAACATCGTTGTACCGCATCGCGGCCCCGATCTGCCTGGCCGCCCTTGTCATGAACGGGGTCTGGTTCATCAATCAGGAAGTCGTCCTTCCGAGCATCGCGGACAAGCTGGCGCGGAGACATGACGACATCGAAGGCCGGCGAACGTTCGGCGTGTGGTTTCGGCCCGATCGCGACAATACCTTGTTGTCGGCGTCGATGTTCAGCCCGCGCAGCCAGGAGATGCGGGGCGTCATCGCCATCAAGCGGGATGACAGGATGCGAATGATCGAAGTGATGCGGGCCGATCGCGCCGTATGGGACGAAGACCGCCAGCTATGGATCCTATTCAAGGGCGAATCGATGCGGCTCGAAGCGGATGACGACCGGGAGGCACTGGCCGGCCTCGGCCGCACGCCGGTTGCAACCTACCCGTCCGATCTCTCGCCCAAGGAGCTTGCCTTGCAGCAGGCCTCGCAGTGGACGAATTTCATCAGCCTGCGACACCTGACGCGCCTGCAAAAGCGATTCCCGCACTCGACCGAATTCGTCAAGGTCAAGCACGCCCGACTGACAACCATGATCACGAATATGATCATGCTGCTACTCGGCATCCCGTTTTTCCTTAATCGGGAGCGGGCCCCCGTCCTGGTGGCCGGCGGGAAATGCCTCCTGGTGTGCGGGGCGTGTTTCGTGACGTCATTTCTGTGCCTGAGCGTGGAGCTTGTCGGGGTCGACATCAACCCCGCACTGCCCGCGTGGATACCGATCTTCGTGTTCGGTCCCATCGCCATGATTCTGTTGGGCGAGATCAAGACGTAGCGTTCGCCTGCCGCGATTTCTCGCCTGTCGGCGTTAGACCGGTTTCTATCGATCCGAATCGGTGAATCCAGACCGCCAGGGCTACACAGATCAGCAGCGTGCTCAGGCAAAGAGCGGGAATGGTCAATTCGGGGCCGAATCCGGGCGGATGGATTTGGGCAAGTCGGGCCCGCGCCAGGGAGCCCCAGGACACGCCGGTATATTCGGGCACCATGACTGCGAGCGTGCCGTATGCTTCCGATACCACGAAGATGATCACCGTACAGGCCGCGACGATCCGCGTCGCCCACTTGCCGGGAAGTAGCGCCAACCCCTGATACGTCAGACATAGCAGCCAAGGAAACGATACCGCCGCGTACCAGATATTCGTATACTTCGCTCCGTTTGCGACCAAGCCGTGCACCGTATGGTAGGCCATTCCGACGAGGAACCCAATGCAAAGAACCGCAAGTCGGGCGGCTGTTCCTTCCCGAGCAAATAGCCACTTCCGTTGGCGGGAATCACGGTGCAGTGCCAGCAACCATCCCAGGCCCGAGACGGCGAAGACCAGTTGATAGGCGGAATAGAACGGCCGCGGGAGCTTGAGGAAACTCCACCCGCCTTCCCAGAGACTTGCACAGGTGTATTTTTTTCGAAACTGACGAAGCCAGTCCACCTGGCCCGCGGCCCGGGCGAAGTCGGCGAAGTCCTTGCCGTCGGCCTTGTTGTCGACGGCCTCCTGCATGGGGGTCAGCACGCCGAAGTGATTCATATTGAAACGGAAATAGTCGAGTGTAACGGCCCCCGCAACGAGCAGTACGAGACACATCGCGGCCGCGGCCCGCTTAGCGGAAAGCTGACGATTCCATACGAGCGTCACAAACACGATGGCTATGAATGGAAGCAGTGAGAGGTTGACCGTTTTTGCCAGTACGGCCGTTCCGTACGCCGCCCCTGCCAGGATCGATCCGAATAGACATCGCCGGGGACCGAGCAACATGAGGATGGAAATGGCGACCGTGCCGAGAAAGACGGCCAGGGCGTCGCTCGCGATGCGGGCGCAGTTGACGAGGAACAGGGGCTGAAGCGTAATCAGGAGGGCGAGGATGTACCGGCCCGGGCCGGCGACGAGGATGCGGCCGATCACGAGTCCCGCGATGAAGATCGATCCCGCGCCGAACAGGACGTTGATCAACCGCAGGGCGTTGATTGCAATGAGTGGATCATCTGCTTCCCAAAGCCACCGATAGATCGGCGACATGAGTTGATAATACAAGGACGCATGCTGGGCCTGATACAGATCGATATCGCGGGCTGACGGCGATACGGCAGGCGCAGTATCGGAGGCCCAATAGTCTTCGTACGAACGCGTACCGATGTGGGCGACTTGCTCTTGGGCGAACTTCGTCGCGTGCGGATACTTGACGAGGGCTGGATAGAGC
>JAPULF010000478.1 GCA_027295245.1 Planctomycetota bacterium | reverse complement strand
CGCGGGTGATCGGCTGCCGGAAGCGGAATGATAGGACGTCGACGCAACCCGGCGGGGAGCCGGCACTAGACACTCGTCGGGGATTTCTCGATCCCGAGTCCAGGCTTTCGCCTTCGATCGCTAGCGTGTAAAATGCAAGTTTTGGGAGCTGTCAACCTAACCTCGAAAGCCGTCTCCGCCGAGAGGGGTCGAGCCATGTCGTCAAATCGCGGGCGAGAGCAGGTGCTGGACGACGTCCGAATCGAATACGAGCGGCGACGGGCCTTCGACAGGACTCATGCCGTCAGGCGAGATTACACGGCCGTCCAACGCCGTACGCAAAAGGAGTATTCTAACATGCTCGACGCGTGCGGAGTCTTGCCCCTCGGAAGCAGCGCCGTTCTTGACCTGGGTTGCGGAGACGGGAGGTTTTTGTTGAGTTGTCGCGATATCTGGGGTCAGACGGCGGCACCGTTGTGCGGTATCGATCTAATGGAGAACCGCATCGAAACGCTTAAGAGCAGGGAGCCTTCCTTGGATGTCCGGGCGGGAAGCGCGGATCAACTGCCGTGGGACGATCAGTCCTTCGACCTCTCGCACCAGTCCATGTTGTTCTCGTCAGTGCCGGACGATGACCTGCAGCAGCGCATGGCGGCGGAGACGAGGCGCGTCACGAAACCTGGGGGGCATGTGCTGTGGTACGACTTCGTCTGGAATCCCATGAACAAAGCGACAGTAGGCATGCCCTTCTCCAGAGTGCGTTCGTTCTTCCCCGACTGGCCTGTAGTTAGACGGCGCCGAGTCACGCTGGCGCCCCCGCTTGCCCGGATGCTCGCTCGAATCTCCGAATCGTTGGTGGTCGCAATGGAGGCCTTGAGGCTGCTTAATGCCTTCGAGTTGATCCTGTTCCGCAAACCGACGAAGGCCGAGGCGAGACCATGACGGAGTACGAACAAGCGTTCGCGAATTGGCTGGGAGTCGACCACGCGTATGGATTCTGGAAAGGGCGCGTGGCGCTTTATGCGATCCTGAGAGGGTTGGGGATCGGAGATGGAGACGAGATCGTCCTGCCAGGCTACACCTGCGCGATGGCCGTCAATCCCATCATCTACCTCGGCGCAAAGCCGATTTTTGTCGATATCGAGCCCGAAACCTACAACATCGATCCGAACCAGATTGAATCCAAGATAACACCGAGAACCAAGCTCATTATCGCCCAGCACACGTACGGTTACCCGGCGGACATGGATGCGATTGCGTCAATCGCCCAGCGCCGGGGCCTTCTCCTGGTCGAAGACTGTTGCCTGGCGCTGGGTTCGCGATACGACGGCCGGTTGACCGGTACTCAGGGAGTGGCGGCCTATTTCTCCTTTCAGTGGAACAAGACCTATACCAGCGGGCTCGGCGGCATGGCCGTCGCCCACCGGCCGGAGTTGGCGACGCGACTCAGGGAATTGCAATCGGAGTCGATTTGCCCCACGACCGGGGAGGTCATGATGTTGCGGCTTCAACTCGCCATTCATCGGGCGCTGATTTATCCCAGGACGACGGCCCTCGGGCAGTCGGTCTTTCGCGTTTTATCGAAATCGGGCCTGGCGCTCGGTTCATCGAGCCGCGAAGAATACGCCCCCCGGATGGCCGAGGGATTTTTTAAGCGCATGAGCGATTCGCAGGCCCGGTCGGGAATCCGCCAACTTCGAAAGCTGGACGAAAATATTGCCCATCGCCGGCGGATGACCCGTGCTTATGACGAACTTCTGCAAGAGCACGGTTGGCCGCCGCCGCAACTGTCCGCCAGGCTAAACCCCGCCCTGTCCCGGTATCCGGTTCGCGTGGCCGACAAAAAGCGTTTACTGGGCACCGCCTGGCGACACCTGCTGGAACTGGGGAGCTGGTTCGAGAGTCCGATTCACCACGCGGCCGAAACATCCATGGAGGCGTACGGATACCAAGCGGGCATGTGTCCTGAGGCGGAGCGCGCCAGCCGCGAGGTCATCAACCTGCCCGTGCATCCGCGCACAAACGAGGCGACGGCCCGCCGGACGGTGGCCATGATTACGCGGATCGGGCCGGCCGAGCGTCCGGAGGCAACCGGGAAGTGACGGTCTCTCCGATCGCGGCAAAACCGAGTTCCGTCCCGTTGCGGTCGAATCGCTGTCGGTTCGCGCGACCGCGACGCCCAAGACGCCGAAACCGGGCGAATGCAATGCGAGATGGCCGATGTGTCGTGGCCGTCAAGGTCCGGACTTGCCGTCGATCACGGCCATCCGAGTCCCGTTCAGCTTTTCCCGATCAAACCACGCAACACGCCGGCCGAACCATGTCGATGAGGGCTTGACGTCAAAGCCCTTGCACGCCGCTTTGAAGTCTCTCGTCTTCAAGAGAAACGCAACAGGCGTCTCTCCGAAGCGAGTGATGCGTTCCGACAACCATCCACCTCCTGCCGGCGGTGCCGCCAGAATGACCGGTGTGTCTTCGAAACAGGCAAGCTTGGCGCCGAACGCGGAGTCCTTCAGGATCTTCGGCGCCGGCCAATGGTAGATCCGGCGAAAGCGCTTGATGGTTTCCGCAA
>JAPULF010000477.1 GCA_027295245.1 Planctomycetota bacterium | reverse complement strand
TGCTGCTGCTCTCCGTACTCCCGGGCGAGGATGTCCCCACTGGAGATCATGCCAATCAGCCTGTTCTCCTCAACGACAGGCAGATGACGAATCCGCTTTTCCGTCATCACACTACGGCATTCAGCCAGCTTCGTCGTCGGCTGACAACACGCCACCGGTGTCGTCATCACGTCCTTTACGATGGTCTCCAACGGATCAAGATGCCGGGCGACCACCCGATTGAGAACGTCCCGTTCGGTGAAGATACCCACGACCTTCTCACGCCGACACACGACCAGCGAGCCGATTCGCCGATCGCTCATGATCTTCGCAGCCTCCGTGACCGTCGCCTTTTCGCTGATGGTGGCCACGTCTGCGGTTTTTTTGGCGAGTATGTCTTGCGCACTTGGCATCCCGGTCTCTCCTTTCGGTCTAGCCGGGATCTCTTTCTTCCGACTTCACGGCACAATCGTACCCCGGCGAGCCACCGGATTCAAACGAAAACTGCCTATCTTGCGCACCGAGCGGGCCGCTCGACAGGCCGAAACGCGGGTTCGGGTAGCGATCGCGCTCATCACGGCCGACTGCATGGCGTGCCAGCCCGATGCGGTACTGCTCGTACTCGAAGCGCACGTCGCGGGGTCGAACATCGCTGATCTCGCAGCGCAGGTCAGACATCAATCCCGCGATGCTGTCGAAGCGTGAGAGCTTCCGCTTGGCGTCTTCGTCGTCGGCGCCGCGGGACTCGTTGCTGCCAACCTTGCGGCCCAGATCGTCGCGCGCCAAGTAGCACTGTACTGGTTCAGCGTGACTTGGACAATCCGTCCATCGTATTAAGCAACTCCGCACCGCGTGCGGGACCAAGTTCTTGGTGCTCATCCAGACTGACCTGCTCCCCAAATCTTGATCCAGTCGCAGTGAGAGTCTCTACTGCCTGCACTGCCGACGCGGTGGACGCGAATCGCGTACGGAACCGCGATTAGGGGAGTCCGCGGCGTCAACTCGGCCCCGCCGTTCACCGCCGGCCCAGCCAAGGTTTTTGTCCGTCAAACGCGGACGCATCGATGTCCTCGATCGCCGCGCTGACCATGCCGCTCGAGATCGGCTCGGCCACGAGGTCGTATGGCCCGCTGATCGCCGGCCCGCCGACGTCGCCGGCGTAGATGTTGATCGTCAAATCGACGGTCCCGTCGCGCGGAACGCCGGGACCGCTCAACCGGGCTTGAAAACTGAATGCGCGGGCGGCGGGATCGAGGAGCTGGCCCTCGACCACGGTGCACGTGGCGGCGGCGATCGCTATTGCCGCCAAGGTATCAACTCTCAACTGAAGTCTCATATCGACGATTCCGTCACGGCATGGTGAAAGTGCTGCGTTCCCGGCGGACGCGGAACCGGTAAATCCGCCGAAATCACGCACAGTGCGATCAGGATGATCCGTCGAGTGCTCATCTCGGTGTCACCATGATTGGAATAACGCCGCGGCCGTCCGCGAGGCTGCTCAACGCCTTGCCGATCACCGTGCCGACCTTTGGATCGTCATGACGCATGGCGTGGCCGGCAGTAGGCGAGCTGACCAGCAAATCACCGGGCCGGATCGTACCGAACGATGCATCGACCTTGACCGTTCGAAAGGAGCCGAGCGTGACGACCTGACCGATCTCGTTGACGGCCACCGCGCCCGCTCTTCGTCGCCAGTGCGTCAGCACCCGCGCTTCCGCTTGCGGACCTGCCGGCCGGCTTTCAAATGTCACTTGCTCCAGTGCGCAGTCCATGGGTCCGAGCACGGCCCGCGAATTCGCGCTGCGGGCCTTGCGAACGACGATTACGGGAATGTCTCCGGCCAGCGGCTCGGCGTGCCCGACGATCTCGACCACGTCGCCGCACTCGAGCGGCTCATCGTCGACATTGAGCACCCAATCCACGACGTAGCCTTGTTTCGATCCGAAGACGGTGAGGTCACCCTGCACGTGCGCGTCGGCGGATGACCAGAGCCCGACGTCGTTGGCGGTGTCGGCCCGCCCAAAAACGGCGATGGTGCCGCGCCCTTCGATACCCCACTCCCCCTCACCAACAATCGCCGGACCGACGCCGAAGGTCTTTTCCGCGAAAATCGCGGCGCGATTGGGGATGTTATTGGAGACGTGCAGCAAGCCGTTGGTCGGACTGTTCGTGCCGATGCCGGTACCGCCGGACGCGCGAATGAGGAATTGGTCCTGGCCGGTTGAAGTGAACGGCAGGCCGAACGAGTCGGCCCAGACGAACGTACCATCGTGGTCGGCCTGGGCGAAATGACCGGCGGCGAGACTGTTGGCGCCGGCGGCACGGTTGTTGTCACCGCCGGGCACGCTTGCGTACGTGCCGCTCGCGGTATTGAGCGTGCCGCCCGCGATAGCGGCCGACGTGCCAGTCGCCTGATTGTCGCGCCCCCCGCCGACGAAGGACCACCCGCCGCCGGCCGTGTTTCGCTGCCCGCCCGCGACGGCAGTGTGATCGGCTGAGGCCGCATTTCCGAGGCCGCCGCCGATAGCGGCATATTGTCCATCGGCGTTGTTCTGCGATCCGCCTGATATGCTCGCATAGTTGGCTGACGCCGCGTTGTTTCCGCCGCCGCCGACTCGGGAGGAGAGCCCGGACGCCGAGTTATTGAACCCACCGGCAACGACTGACTGAACGCCATCGGCAGTGTTGCTCGCGCCGCCGCCAACGGCAGAATTCAACCCGGCGGCGTCGTTGTCGCGACCGCCTGCAATCGTTGCGTTCTCGTTGCTTGCCGTGTTGTTGCGCCCGCCGCCGATTCTGGCGCCGATTCCATCGGTCGTATTGCTGAATCCACCGCCTATGCTCGACGAACCGCCGTTGGCGGAGTTCGAAGCGCCGCCCGCGACGGTGGATGAGCCGCCACCCGCCGTATTGGTCTGCCCGCCTCCGACGGTGGACGAGCCGCCGGCGGCCGTATTGGTGTTTCCGCCGCCGACGGTGGCGAAGGAGGCGTCCTCCGGCGTTCCCGAATCATTCCCGGCTTGATTGCCGCCGCCGCCGCCGATCGATCCGTATTCGTCGGTAACGCGATTGCTCGTGGTCGGATCGAAGGGAATGACAGGCCCGCCGCCGGCGATGGTGGCGAATTCCGCCGCGGCATCATTGTACTCTCCGCCGCCGATCGTCGAGTTTCTGCCGCTGGCCGAGTTGCCTCCCCCCCCGCCGACCGCCGAAGCGGGGCCAGCATCGTTATCCGTCCCGCCGGCCACCGTCCCCGCCGAGGATGCATAGTTACTATAGCCGCCGCCTATGGTGGCATCCTGAAAGGCTGCCCAGTTGCGTTCTCCGCCGCCGACCACCGCGTCGATACCCGTGGCGGAGTTGCCCGCTCCGCCGCCCACTGTGGCGTATCTCCCGGCGAGGTTGTTGACGCCGCCGCCGATTGTCGCGTAGGCGGAATTCGTGGGATCGCCGTCGGCACTGCCGGCTTGGTTGTTCCCGCCGCCGCCGATCGTGCCATAGTCATCGGTAACACGGTTGCCAGTCGAGGGATCGTTGGGATCGGTGCGACCGCCGCCAGCGATGGCGGCGTAGGCCGCGCCCGCATCGTTTCCGAATCCGCCCGCGACAGTGGACGAGCCGCCGGCGGCCGTATTGGTTTGCCCGCCTCCGACTGTGGCTGCCTCCCCGCGGGCGGTGTTGCTGACTCCTCCGCCGACGGTGGCGAACCGCACGTTATTCGCGACGCCGTCCCCATCGCCGGCCTGGTTGCCGACTCCGCCGGCAACGGTGCCTGCAATATCGGTGACGCGGTTAGGCGCTCCGGGTGCACCGCCCCCGCCGATGGTGCCGCCGTAGCCGAGCGTAACACTGTTGCTGTTGTGACCGCCGATCAGGTTGGGCGTTATGTTGTTAGCACCGGGCTCCAGCCTCAGACCGCGCACATCGTTGACACGCAGCTCCAAAGCGACGTCATCGGTCGTGCCCAGGAAGTTGACCGAGGGATCTGTGCCGGCATTCCCGGTCGTGCTCCAGCCGCCCTGCGGAGCGGGTAATGCCTGCCAGGTGCCCACGCCGTCTGCATCGGACGTCAGAACTCGGCCTTGCGCCGCTGCGGCGGTGAGTCGAAACCCATCCATGCGCACTTGGCCCGCAACCGCGACCTGCGACCCGCCGGCCCCGGGATCGCCTAGAATGACTATCGCCGCGGCGCCCTCCGAGTCGTTGACCTGCAACGAGCCGCTTGTAACTGCGTCGCCCAGAACAACGTCATCGTCAAGCTCGGTGCTGCCGACGCGATCGACGCGGAGTGCATAAGGAACCGCGATGAGCGGCACGCGCGGGGAGAGTTCGGCGCCGCCGTTGACGCGAACCCCCAACCAGCGTGGTCGGCCATCGAACGCGGCGGAATCGATATCGGGAATCGCCGCGCTGACCACGCCGCCGCTGATGGGCTGCCCGGGCAGGGCATGAGGGCCGCTGACAACGTTTCCGCCGCCAACGGCGTCGTAGATGCTGATCTCCAGGTCGACGACGCCGTTTTGGGGTATGCCGGGGCCGTTTAGTCGCGCCTGAAAGCTGAATGCGCGTGCCGCCGGCTCGAGAAACTGAGCATACGCGGCAGTTGACATTCCCAATGTCGCAAGCACGACGACACTTCTGGTGAAATTGCTAAACATTCCCAAATCTCCGTATTTTCGAAGCACCGAGATACGAAACGACCCGCACACCGACCGCTCAGCCTTCTGCCGCCAAGAAATGCGGTTTCTCCGCCATCAGCACACTCCTTCGCGTCCTGACGTTCAACACGTCGCGGCGGCGGCCTGCCTGACCTCGGTTCACGCAATTTGGCCCAAGAACTGCCGACAATCGTCAGATTCCGGTTGATTTCCGTGTATAATGAGCATTTGGGACGCCGCCGTTCTGCCATCAATGCGAAAAAGTCGGCCGTCCGGGCTCATATTTCCTGGAAAAAATCGGGAGGCGGACGTGGCTACGCCGTCGCGAGGTGAACTGACGCAAATCCTTGCTGCGGCCGGTGAGGGCGATAGATCGGCCGCGGACCGGCTGCTGCCCTTGGTTTATGACGAGCTGCGCGTCCTGGCGGGGCATCGCATGGCGCTCGAACCGGCGGGGCAGACGTTGCAGCCCACGGCGCTGGTTCACGAGGTG
>JAPULF010000476.1 GCA_027295245.1 Planctomycetota bacterium | reverse complement strand
CTGCGCCATGCCCTTGTAGCCGCGGTAGAGCAGTTCGAAAAACGAGCCTTTGTGCATGTACACCAGGAAGCACGCCTCTTCAGGAACGGCAGATCGGACCGCCTTGAATTCCGGCGACTCGACAAGTCCGGGCTCGGGCTTCGACATCCGTCGGATCGCGTTCTTGACGAGTTGAGGATTGGTCGACACCAACAGCCGATCGTCCGTAATGTGAAAGTAGGCTCCCATCATAGAGTTCAACTCGTAAATGGTCTTCTTCCGGTATTTCGTCACGCGCATCGACCAGCGCATAAAACCATCGTCTTCATCCTCCTTCAGACGCTCCGAGGCCTCTTCCCAGAAGGCGACAAAGGACTTTTCGAACGCCGGCCGATCCGTGATTTCCAGCGCGAAGACCATTTGTTGAGGCGGCAGGGCCATCAATGGCGGAATCATCATGAACATGGGATTGATCGCGAGTCCGTCCGCCGGGACCCGATAAATCATGTACCGCGTCCCGAGCCCGCGAACCATGTCCCGATCAACCTTGCAGCCGAACAGCTTGCCGAGCGTCCGCGATGCCCCCCCCGGCATCTGCGATTCCCGCACCTTCGCTTCGGGCGTCTCCGGCCCCTTTTTGCCGTCGTGCTTCTCATCGTGCCGGGCCGGAGGGGGCTGCTCCCCGACCGAGTCCTTCCGCGTCGGCCTATCACCATCATCCCCGTCGTCCTCGTCGTCCTCGTCGCTTCCATCGTTATTGGCGTTCTTGGCGTGCTTGGCATTCTTGGCGTTTTCTCTTGCACAATCCGGACAAGTGCACTTGAGGTGGACTTCTCCTAGTGCACGGGACCCGCGTTTTGAAGGACGCTCCAGCAGTAGATTGAGGAACGAACCCGGATCCCACGTGCCGTAGGTAAAACTCACGGCATTCTTCGGAATCGACTTCAGCCATTGCGTCGGAATCGGATTGTTCCGAACGTGTTGGAACAGCCCGCCGCGCCGTTCATCGACGACCCAGAAGTGCTCGTTGTGATATCGGCCGCCGGCCACATTGCTGGCGCCGGCCATCGCGAGCAGGCTGGTCAGGCCCGACGCCTCCAGGCGACCCGGCAACTCGTTCGGACCGGTTTCCTCGTCGTCGGCGACCTCTTTCCAAAGCGGCTCGAGGTCGTAGTAGTAAAACCCCACCGGATTCTCGAGTTCGAGGTGCTCGGTCGCCTCCACGAATCGCTTCGCCCCGGACAGCGGCTGTCCCTGCGACTCGCCGAGAACGATCCGCCGCGCGGTCGGCCCGCTGAACAAGACCAATCGATCCGACACCCAGCCCATGTTGCCGTAGATCACGCCGTTGGGAACCGGTTGCTTCAAGTCCTCTACGTCGTCCTCGTCCGCGCCGGCGGCAACCTTGACGGCGTCGTCCAGGGCCGACTTCAGGGCCTCTCGGCGGGCGTCGTTGCGCGGGATCGCAATGCATGCGATCTCGCGGTCTCCGTCCTCGCCGGGCACATGGACGCATACGATGTCGGAATGAAACGCCTGCTTGAGGATTTCCCAAATCACTCGGACATCGCCGTCGGAATGCTTGTCCAGCATTCCCTCCAGCGACTTGAGAAAGAACGCGACCTCTTCATCGGCAACGATCCTTCCCGCCGGCGTTCCCGCGAGCTTCTGACTCATCACGTCGCTGCCGGCCCGAAATACATAGACGTATGTATTCGCCGGCAGCTTGTCGACCAGCGGGAGCTTGCTCAACGGGTTTCCGGCCGACGCCGGGCCGCAGGCGGCGCAAATCGTCCCCAACGACAACGCGATCCCGATGACCTGCATTCGGATCATGATGTTCTCCCGACGTTAGTGAAACCGACCATACTCGGATCGCAATGTCCGACCCCACGGGTGATCGTCGCCCGTCCAGGTTTCACGGGCCGCATCATAGATGCTGGTCGATTTTCGTCAAACCGGCTTGAATGGTCCCCCGGAACGCGGCAATAACGCCGATTGCGACCCAAGGCACGCAGTGCATCAGGAATCAGGAACGACCTCGAGAGCCTTCTTCCGTTGGTTAGCAACCGGCGCCACGGTGCCCATTGAGACCGTCCCGAAGTCACAACGCCCGAGAATCGTCCATCCGGTAAGGTGTGCCCGAATCCCCCCAAAGGCGACGCAACGGTGGCGGTTCCTCCTGCCACCGTTCGAATACTCATTCCCGTGGTACGCCGGGCCAATACAATTCCGACACCGATTATTGCAGACGCGAAACGAAAACGGGGTTCAGATCGTGACGGATAGGCTGTTTTCAAGACATTCCGACTTGAGTTTTGACAAACGGCGGACTTCCCTCAAACTGCGGTGGCTGACGCTACGCGCCCGCTTTTCCATACCCGGCTTGCTGGCGAACGCCGATGAACGAAAGGTCGTCTCGTTGGTCGCCGCCACCAACGGCGCAATCGCCATCCTGATCCTCAGCCTGGTCGCTTGGCTCTCGAATCTACCTCTGGTATTCGCCGCGTTGGGTCCGACCGCATTCACATTGTTCTACAAACCGTTTGCTCCGGACGCGGCCCCCCGCTCCGTCGTAATCGGTCACTTCACGGCGATCGCCATCGGGTTCGCGGTCCACCAATTCGTCGGCATCCTTTGCCCCGAGACGCCGTCGCTGGAACACAACGCGTTCCCCGTTTTTCTGAGCGCAGCCGCGGTCCTGGCCCTGACTTGCTTCACGCTCGTCCGCTGTTCCTGCCCGCACGCTCCGGCCTGTGGAACGGCCCTCATCATCACGTTGGGCGGCGCAGAATGGCCGCAGGCCATGGCGATGGCGCTGGCGGTGCTGGTCATTACGGCGCAGGCCGTCGTCATCAATCGGCTCGCAGGCATACGAACGCCGGCCTGGTCGCCCCTGAGAGTCGATCCGCAGTCGGCCGACGGAGTCCCCGACCTCCCGCCCCGTGAACACTGCAACCCGTGAAGAATCGCTTCAACGAAACGATCCCCGCATCGCCGGGTGAGCGGCGACAACGGGGATCATGACTCGCAAGACCCACGTGCCGGGCGCCGACTAGCGGCGCACCGGCACGATCAATGGGTGATGTTTCAAGCCAACGCCGGAACCGACTCCTCGGCCAGCGTCTTGAGCGTTGCGTCGGCCGGCGCGAATTCGCGATCCTCGCGTTCGCGGGTCGAATCCGAGCTTCCGGCCAGGTGTTGCAGCAGGCACCAGTAGCGGACCCACATGCGCTGCGAAGCCTCGAAGTCGGGCGCACACTCGAAGGCCAGGCGAAGACCCGCCAACGCGACCGGCATGGTGACATTCACGTCGCCGAGAGACTGGGTCCACGCAAAGCCGTCGTCGGACGAGCACGACTCGTCGCCGCTCTGAAGCAGTTCCTTGACCCGGACGGCCGTTTGCATTTCGGCGGCCAGGAACGGCTGGGCCACGTCCATGATGCGAACACCGCCGAGCTTCTGGCACGGGCTGAATGCAACAATACCGGCGATGCTCCTGCACTCGTTCAGCAGGGTGAGCCACGCCGGCCCGCACTGCTGTGCGAGCTGGTTGGGTTCGCCGCAGAGCAGGACGATCTGGTTCGACAGCTCACGGGCCTGATCCTCAAAGCCGAGCAGGTGCAGGGTCTGCAGCATGATGTGCCAACGGATGTACGGCGGCGGCATGGGTGCGCTGGGATCCAGCGCAACGGCCGATCGCACGTCGGTTCCGAGCAACTCGATCATGCCGCCGACATAGGCCGGACCGAGCTTCAGCGTTCCGAAGATGTCCGCGAACAGAGTCCCGTGCCATTGGGCCCAAAGCGGGGCGGACTGAGAGGAGACCCCCGCGCTGACGGACTCGGTTTGCAACTTGTTGACGATTTCCCATGCGAGGTCGAGATCGGCGTAAATATGGGCGCCGACCTCGTGCGCAACGGCCACCAGATTCCAAGGCTGCGCGATGCAGTTCCGCGGAACGGCCATCATCGACAACGGCAGCCGACGGCCGAAATTGTTCGCATTCTGGGCATGCTGCCGCCAGGTGTAGGAGGCCTCGGGCCCGTCCGCGAGATACGCCAACGGCGTCAGGGCCATGATTTCCTTGGACACCAGCCCGCGCTCGTGCACCAGCTTCACGGTCGGCAGGTAAAGATCGCGAACGATCGTGTCCAGCGACGCCATCTTGTTGTGGTGTTCGTGGCTGGTGTGCTGTGCAAGCGACTTGAACACGAATCCGAGCGTTTCCTCGTTCGGATTCAGCCAGCGCCGCTCGACGTCGTTCAGGACGTTCAAGCACTCCTGATGACGACCCTGATCCAGCAGCGAACGGGCACGCTCGAACTGTTCGTTGACGCGTTCGAGCACGTAGTCGTACCAACGCATCACCGTGTGCAACTGCACGGAGACGGGCCGCAGCCGATTCTTGGTCAATTCCAGATCGGAATCGAAACTCGATTGTTCCGCAGGCGTCAACCGCAATAGCAGATCTTCCTGCATTTCTCGTGAGACCGAGCCGTCGTACATGGCCCAGCGGCGAAGCGTTGTTTGCAGGTCCCTGGCCCGGTTTCGCAACGTGACCAGTTTCTGCCTGATAAGATTCATCTTGTGTTCCTTCTTGACATCACCCATTGATTGACCGTGAAAACTCCGATGATTCGGCGAGCGATCAGCAGTAGATCGGGCCGAACGACGAATTGTTCGTGCCGAAGCCGAATGACGTGCAGCCGAGATTCGAATTCATGCCCGGAATCGGACCGATGCCCGTGCCGAGGTAGCCGGCCTGAGGAATCGGGCAGAACGGATTCGCGAAGCTGCCGGATCCGTTGAAACAATCCCAGGGCGTCGAAGGGCAGCACGAATTACCGAAGCACGAATTGAGAAAATTGGTCGGATTGGCAATCGGATTCGAGATTAGACCCGACGGCGTCCATCCGATGGTCGACGGGTAACTCGTTCCACCGAACGGTGTGGCGTTGCCATTCCAGTAACCGGCGTTCGGCAGCCCGGTCAGGTTGGTGGGGAAATTCGAGGGCAGGATGCCGGTCCCCCAGGGGACGGTTCCGTACCCGCAAGAGTTCTGGAATCCGGGAATGCCTGTAAGCGTGTTGCACAGCGGGTTGTTGATCATCCCGTGAGGAATGACGCCGTTCTGCAACATGTTCGGAATCTGAAACATGTTCGGAATCGGGTTGACCGTCGGAATGAACGGGTTGACGTTCGTCATCGGCGTCGGGCAAAACGAGGATACCGGCGTTATCGGAGTCGGGACGATCCCGGGAGTGCCGTTCAAAATGTTCGTCGGAACCGTGCTGGTTCGAGTCGAAAAACACGGCACCGGCATGTTCGGGGCCATCGTGTTTGCGATCGGCGTGCCGTAGATCGAGCCATTCACATAATTCGGGGTAGTCGTGGGGTTCCAGCCCGAAAACGGAACGGTGTTGAAGCCGACCGGTGAAGTGAAGGCGTTGGGGAACATTCCGGGCTGCGCGAAGTTGTAGCCGTTATGCTGCGAAACAAATGCCCCGCCCCAAGGCAAGAACGTGCCGGGTGCGCATGCGTTCGGCAAACAGGTATTCGCGATTGGGGACGGGATCGGGTTGGCCGGAAACATGTTCGGCGGCACGACACCGGGGATGTTGCAGTTGATCGGGACCTGCTGCGGGATCGGGTTCGACCAAGCCTGGGTCGGATTCGCGAACGGAATCTGGTTGTTCATCGGCAAGAACGGCGTGTTGATATACGGCGTTCCGACGGGCGTCGGCATTCCCGTTACCGGGACCGTGCCCCAAACCGGCTGGGGCGACGTCATGCCAACGAACTCGGACATCCTCGCCTTGCCGTTGAGGCCCATCGACTGAGGCTCCAACGTCGTGGCCCCGAATTGACTCGAGTAATACATGCGGGTGCTCTCCTTTTCGCACTGTTCGTGCGACATTGGCAACGGTCGAAACCAGGATTACACATCCGCGATCCAACCGTCGGTTTTGCTCCGGGATTTGAGAGACGGGATTCCATTCCCACCTGCGTGCCAAGCCCGCCCTCTCAAGCGACCGGCATGCAACCCGACTTATCGGAAACACGCGAGAATGGATTCAGTAATGGATTGCGCCGTAGGAGCGCGTGAATCCGCGAAATGACGAGAGCTCTTTCTCTTTCCGCACAGAGGGGTTCGGTCTCAACATTGCGATCAGCTTCGACAATACGATTCGGTGCGCATCAGGGCTGATATCGCGGACCAGGCCATAACTGCGTCGAGAAAAATAAACCGGAAATTAACCGTCCCGGCCGGAAGAATCGCAACGACCGGTTTGATCGAAACGCGGATGCATCGCGAGTCGGGTGTGCCGCCGATGGTCGGCTCGGCAAGATCTGCGCGGACGGAACGCTAGGACTCGAGCCCGCAGCACTTCTTGTACTTCTTGCCGCTGCCGCACGGACAGGGCTCGTTTCGCTTCGGGCCGCCGGATTCATTACGGATCGTGTCCACCGGCGGCGGGAGCGG
>JAPULF010000475.1 GCA_027295245.1 Planctomycetota bacterium | reverse complement strand
AAGAACTGGTTCAGCGTCCAGTACCTTTCGGTCGATTAGGCGCTTTTCGGAAACCGCTGTCGCACTCGTGTCGGCCTTATGGCCGAACGCACAGACTGTATTCAATCGTGAATCGGACAGCGCCGTACTCGGTCGGTGCTGACACGCGGCGCTTCGAACCCCGGCAGTTCACGAACGGTTGTCGCATTAGGCCATTCGCAGAGGCGGGGCATTCTTGTGTTCCGTGCACGTCACCCGCGGTTGGCGGCCCTACTGGCAATCGCGAAGCGATCTCATGCGCGCGGACACCGCAGCAGCGTTATCCGCTGCGATGCCCGTGATACGAGTTGAGAGAGAAGGCGTACTCACGGGAAACGCCATCCGCGCGGAGCCGGGGAGACGTCTTGACCGGACAAATACCCCGCCAAGGCTCCGGACGAACACACTTCCTGTTACTAGTAGTGTGTTTTGGGGTATGGGCGCAACGAAGTTTATTCAGAATACCTTGATTTCGCTTCGAGATGGCACCGGGTCTCATACCGCTTGGCGGTGTGGTTCGAAACGACTGGAATGCTCTAATGGTTTGTGGTGCAGTAGGTTGTGGACGGAGTATGGCTGTCAGGGCACCGAAGCGGACGACGAATAGTGGGCGTGGTGACAGTTTCACGCAATCGAGACTTGTCGCCGGGCTGCCGGGACTTCGATGAATGCGCGGGAGATTCGGTCAAGACGTTCCGCCGCCCCGAGGCTTTGCAAGTGCGAAGAGGTCATAGTTCAGCAATCTGTGACGAAGCAGCCTCTCCATGAACCAGAGATAGAAGAATCTCCCGCGATAACCGCGGGCGTTGCTCCAATTGCTGCCGCGACTGACCTCGTCCAGCCCGTCGCGAAGGGAATCCGCGGATTGTCGCGTCACCCGTTCGTGCCGGATCAACTGAAATCCGATCGATTCAAACGTCTCGAGGTAATCGGGAGCGTCCCAAAGTCGGGCGTGCGTGCTGAACTGGCTGGCCAACAGGTTGAGGGTTCCGAGCACGGCAAAGGTCCTCTTGCATCGGGTGGTGATGTCGCCAAGGCAGAGAACGCCGCCGGGCTTGAGGGCCCGCAGGCACTCGGAAACGAACTTGCGTTTGTCGGCATAATGGAGCGCGGACTCGAGATTGAAAATCACATCGACGGACTGGTCGGGCACCGGCAGGCAGTGGGCGTCTCCCTGCAGGAAGATGGGTCGATGTGGTTTTCCGGCCCAGCGCTCTTCGGCGATTCGAACACTCGTGGAGCAGTACTCGATGCCGATAAGCCGCTCCGGGCGGTAGCGTTCGTAGATCCAACCGCTGGGCCCTCCGATCCCGCAACCGACGTCCAGGACGGTGCTTTGGGGGCCGATCTCCACGTCGCCGAGCAGCCGCCAGACGAGGTTTCTTTGGTACTGATCAAAGGTGGCAACACCGCGGGCCTCGGCGTAGCCGGCATTGTAGCCCTGCAGGCCGTGGGCATGGGCCAGTCTTCGGTTCGGTTCGTAAAACACTTCCAGGCTTCGTTGAGACATTCAGCTTGTCCTTGCCATCCGCGCTGGGATTTGGGGGTCGGCCCGTACCGTTTCTGGATGAACTGCGCAACCGGTCTTGTCAGCCGATTGTGGGACGCGACCCGACCGAAGTCCAGTGCCCATGACACAATTTGGCCGCTAATTCTGATCGATCCCTTACCGTGGTGCCCCGAATTGTGAGTGGCTTGTTGATTTCGATGCATCTACCATCCATTTCATGCGATACGATTTAACGGATTTCTACGTTGAGATGATGTGAAGATCACACGGTCACAAGTTCGTTGGTTCCGAATGCGGCGGTCCGGACTGGTCAAATCGTTTTCCTCGCCGGAGGAGACGGCCCGGCGATTGATCGGGGTGCAGGCCCAACTGATGGCCGCGGCGGATCTGGCATTCTGGAATCGCACGGCGGATTGCACCTCCGAAGGGCTGCGGCAGGCCCGACTGGATCGCCGGGGTCTGGTTCGTATGTGGGGGCAGCGCGACACGCTGCACATCTTTGCCGCGGACGACTGGCCGCTGTTGCATGCGGCGTTCGAGCTGCGCGATCCGCGTTTTTTCAAGAAGCTGGAGCAGTCGGAGGTGTTCGGTGAGTTTCGCCGGGTGGTTCGGCAGATCGGGAAACGGCTCGCGGGCGGGAAGCCGCTGACGTACAAGGACGTGAAGTCGAAGAAGCTTGTGCTGGGGATCAAGCGGCCGCCGATGACCGACAAACAGGCGGCCTGGGCGGCGGGGTATATCGTGTTCAGGCAGTTGGTGCGCGAGGGCGTTGCGTGCCACGGGCCTGACGAGGGCAACGCGTCGTGCTTCGTGCATCGCGAGCGCTGGCTGCCCGACCTTGACTGGTCTCCGCCGGAACCCAAGAAGGCGTTTGCCGAGTTGGCGGTGCGGTATCTCTCTTCGTATGGGCCCGCGGAGGATCGGGATTTGGCGCATTGGTACGGCATGTCGGCGACGAACGCGCGGCGATGGATCGAATCGGCGGGCAAGCGGTGCCGGTCGATCGAGGTGGCCGGGCGGACCCTGTGGTGCCGCCGATGTGATCTCGAGGATCTGGCCGTGAAGCCGCCGCCGGCCGCCCGATGGCCCGTTCGGCTGCTCTATCGGTTCGACCCGCTGGTGCTGGGGACCGGGGACAAGTCCTGGCTGATCGACGAGGCCGACTACAAGAAGGTCTGGCGACCCTCGGCCCACGTGGAGGCGGTGGTACTGGTTCGCGGGCGTATCGCCGGCACGTGGCGGTATGATCGCAAGAGCAAGGGTCTTTGCGTTCGCGTCCATCCGTTCGGGCGCTTGAACGGCGCGGTGTTGCGGGATTCGGAGAAGCAGGCCGCGGCGATTGCGGGATTTCTCGCGATTCCGCTGGAGGGATTCGAGGTGGTCCGGCCTTAGGGTAGCGGTTTTCGTGGTATACTAGTTGTCACTTGTGCCGGTGCCGGGCCCGAAGAGGTCAACGAGCCGCATCGCTCGCAGTCGTTATTGCGGTTCGATTGATTTGCTTTGGGTGTCTATTTTGGAGGATGTGCGGGCGGGGCAATCGTCGCGTGCGGCCCACGATGTCTGAGACGCTTCACGTCAATCTGCTGTTTGAAAGCCGGATGGTTACGGTGACCGACGTGCGTTGCCGGCCGCACGAAGCCTGTTGCGGCGGCGAAGAGTTTTCGGACAGCCATGAGATCGTGTTTCCCCGGTCGGGATTGTTCGTTCGCAAAGTGGGGCGCGAGGAAACGGCGGCCGATGCCAACAGCGTCCTGTTTTTCCGGCGCAACCAATCGTATCGCGTGAGCCATCCGATTGTGGGAGGCGATGATTGCACTACCTTGAGTTTTGCTGGAGAGACGCTTCTTGAGGCGTTCGCGACGTACGATCCCAATGCGTACGATTGCCCGGATGACCCGTTTCCAGCATTGAGTACCTTGAACGGTACCAAGGCGACGCTGATGGTTCACCACTTGCGCAGCCTGTTACTCGGCAAAACGTCCGCGACTTGCAGTTTGGATGCCCTCTCGGCGGACGAGCATGCTCTGCGATTGCTCGATGTTGTTGCGTTCGATGCGGCACAATTCCTGGGTCGCAGGGTCGGGCAGGTGCGGGAAAGCACCCGGCGTGCCCACCGAGCGCTTGCTTTTGAGGCACGTGTCTTCTTGAGCGAACGCATGCGGGAATCCCAAACGTTGCCCGATATTGCGCGGGCCGTTCACAGTTCGCCGTTTCATCTCGCGCGGGTGTTTCGGCGGACGACCGGACTATCGCTGCACAAGTACCTCACGCGGCTTCGCCTTCGCGAAGCCCTTCAGCGGCTGGCCGGCGGTGAGAGCGACCTGACGCGTTTGGCCCATTCGGTAGGCTTTTCGAGCCACAGTCATTTCAGCCAGGCGTTTCGCGGGGAGTTCAACTGCCCGCCCGGTGAGTGTCGTGATCTTCTTGCCTCGCACCGCCGCAACAAAACGAGCACAAATCTGACAGCGTAGCCTGCGCGACCTGGCGTAACATCAGTCGAGCGGGCGAGCCACGAAGACGCCCGTCGGCGACGGTGTCGAAAGTATGTTGCTTGGGTTGAGGAGTCTCTTATTCCTGCGGGAGGAACATGATGGCGGCGGCAGAGTGTCCGGTTTGCAATTGGAAGATCGAGAACGGCGGCAATGACGTGATGGTTGCGGGCAAGACCTTGACGGTGTGCTGTGACGACTGCGCGCAGAAGTTGAAGGCCGATCCTGATAGATATGCGAGACGATCGCAGGCGCGAGATTGAGATCTGTTTCTGCCTGAGCGATCGGAAACTTCGGTAGGACTGCGACCTGATTCGACCGTCTAAGAGAGGATGGACTGGGCGATGTCACGAGTCGGTGGAGCGACAATCGTCGCGGCTTTTCTGATAAACGGCGCTTGCGCCGAGAAGAAGAACTATACCTTGGAGGCAGAGGGCATGGACAAAGATCGTCAGCAGATTATCGAGCATATACACGGCATCTTTCAGGCGTTTTTGAGGCAGGATCGGGAGGCGCTTCGGCGGACGCACACGCGAGACTGGATCGGGTTTCAGGGACCCAGTGAGAAGATCGAGCGCGGGATCGAAGACTACATGGTCAATGCCGAGAAGTCGTTGCGGAGCCTCCAGGGTACGGGGTACGAGTTGCTAGATACCGAGGTTCAGTTTTTTGGCGACATTGCTCTGGTGTTCTACGTTGCTCGTTACGACTTTCGGAATCGCGAGGGGCGCGAGGGATCGATGGGTCTTCGGTCGATTGACATCTATCGTCGGGAGGACGGGCATTGGAACCAGTCGGGATCGCATATCACGCCGATTCGGCCGGGCGGTGGTTGGGGTGAAGGAAGTTCCACCTCACCGGACGACGGGGGTGCCGTCGGTCGTTGGCGCACGGGTGATGAACAAGCGATGGCGGGGGAACTTACCTCGGAGCAGCGACGAGAGTTGCTGTCGGTGCGTGAATCGGTTTGGCGTGCGTGGTTCACGAACGACGAGTCGGCATTGCGTGCACTCGTTCCGGCGGAGGCCATTGCCATGGATCCGGGTGTCGCGGCCTGGGCCGACCGCGCTGAGATCCTGCGGCGTTCGACGGCGTTTGCGTCCGGCGGCAAGCTGCTGCGGCTGGAGTTTCCGGAAACGCGGATGCAGGTCTTTGGCAATGTGGTCATCTTGTATACGACGTTTCTGTTCGAAACCGAGCGCGATGGTCGGCGCACCGTTATGCGCGGCCGGGGCACTGAGGTTTTCGTGCATCGCGGCGGCACATGGCTCAACTCGGGATGGCACCTGGAGCCTGAAACGGAGGACGAACGTCCTTGACGCGGTCTTATCCGGCCGCTGCAAAACACGGTTACGCACCGGCGAGACGCCGATGCTCCCCTTCAAACTAGACCAGAACCGGTTCCTGCGTGCCGCTCGCGAAAGAGTCTGGGCGGCATTAGAATGCTCCGGATGACGGTAAGGTGAACCCGGCCCCGGCTTGGTTGCGAAACTCTTTGGTTGCCGACGAGGCGTATGAGTCAGGCGATTGATACATCCAAGGCGGAGCGGCGGAAGCTGTGGTTCGACAGTATCGATGAGGCGCTGGCCGACGTGGACCGGATCGTGGAGGCGGAGCGGGCCGGGACGTTGCGGCAAACGGGGAACTGGACGGCGGGCCAGGTGTTGGGTCATTTGGCATCGTGGGTGGAGTACGGGTACGACGGTTATCCGATGAAGCCTCTGCCGTTTTTCATTTGTCGGATTTTGCGGTGGAAGGTGAAGCAGTTTCTGGCGGAGGGTCTGCCGGGCGGGGTTCGTATTCCGGGTGTCGGGGCGGGGACGTACGGAGTTGAGGTGATTCCCGCGGAGGAAGGGGCCGATCGTCTGCGTCGGGCGTTTGGTCGCCTGAAGAGCGGCGAGCGATGCG
>JAPULF010000474.1 GCA_027295245.1 Planctomycetota bacterium | reverse complement strand
TTTCGACAATCTGAGAAAGCACGGACGGATCAATAGTCACGTTGCAGCCCGCCGGCTGGAAGGCACTCGCCACCAACATCGCGGACATCGCGGCCGCCACGACCTTCTTGCGCTTCGAATAGTACTTCAACATGGATCGTGTTCCTTTCCCAATAGTTAAATGACAACCAATCGTCCAAACCGCTGCGAGAGTCGGTTCGGACATGGGAAAGGTCGCACGTCCTGAAGAACACTACGATTCACCGAACCGAGGTGCAAAAAAACCGTCTCAATCGACATCCGAACTGTCCACCGGAACTGCCCTCGTTGTCTCCGACCCGCCGTATGATAGAATATCGGCCACGCGCGATCCGGAGGATTCTTGATGCCGCTCGACGAAATCGAGTTCGAGGCCGAAGAGGCCATGGAAAAGACCGTAGACTTTCTCAAGCAGGAATACCGCGGCGTCCGCACCGGTCGGGCATCGCCGGGCTTGGTGGAACACGTCAAGGTCGTCATCCCCGCATACGGCGACACCCCCATGGATCTGAAGTCGCTTGCCACCATCGCCACGCCCGACGCCACCATGCTCTTGGTCAAGCCCTTCGACCCCACCACGATCAAGGACATCGAGCGGGCCCTCCAGGAAGCCGACATCGGCATCAACCCGCAGAGCGACGGGCGGGTCATTCGCCTGCCGGTTCCACCGCTATCCGGAGAACGCCGCCGGCAGATCGCCTCTCAGGTCAAGAAAATGGGCGAGCAGCAGAAGGTCGTCCTGCGAAACGCCCGCCGCGAAGCGATACAGAAGATCGACGCCGAAAAGAAGGCCGGCGACCTCCCGGAAGACGACGCCAAGCGCGGACACGATGTGATGGACAAGCTGACGAAGACCTACGAAGGCAAGCTTGGCGATCTGATGACCGCCAAGACCAAGGAAGTAGAAGAACTGTAGCCGCGGGCCGTTCGAACCGCGCAGACCCGCCTACGACTTGGCCACGCCCGGACCGCCGGCGATTCGCCCTTCCAACAGCAGCAGATTCACGTCCCCCGCCATTTCCACCAGATTCAGCATGCCCTGCATGCTGGAGACTTCCTCGACCTGCTCGTCCACGAACCACTTCAGGAAGCTCTGGGTGGCATGGTCGTTATCGCTAATGGCGAGATCCAGAATCGCGTGAATCTGATTGGTCACCGCGATTTCGCTGGCGACCGCCGCCTGAACAAGCTCCTTCACCGATTTGTAATCGCCCTTCGGTTTCGGAATCGCCTCCAGTGTCACCGAACCGCCCACGTCCTGAATATAGCTTGCGAACTTCATGGCGTGGTCCCGTTCTTCCAACGCCTGCTCGCGAAACCGGGCCGCAAACTTGCTCAGGCCCAACGAATCAAAGCTGAACGACATCGCCAGATATGAATAAGCCGCGCTCAACTCGTTGGAAATCTGCTGGTTGAGCGCCGCGGAAACCTTGTTTGAAATCGCCATCGTCGGAATTCTCCCTGAATTGCCTCACTGTTGCATTGCAGCCGTCTCGTGCCCGTCACCGGAACACTATCTCAATAGCGGCTTCGGCGCCTGTTTCCAACCAGTGGAAAACGGCTGTTGAGATAGCTCCTGACAGATCATAGTCGACCGTATACTACGATCAACGGTCCGATTTGCGCCGCGCCCGCGCCAAAACTTTATTGAGACTCGGTTTCAATAGAGGCCGACTTCGACCGTGATAGGACCCTTCTCGATTGATCGGACGACGCCCTCAACCCACCCCGAAGTCGGTGTTCTCCCAGAGCACGTCAACATTCGTCTCGTTCGACAGCCAGGCGTACTCCTCGCGAAACCATGCCTTGACGTCTTCGTCCATCAATCCGTCGCTCAGCCTGTTTTCCGTGAACAGGTTGACGATGCCGTAGCGAAACTTCTCCAGCATCAGGTCCACGTCGCGCCGAACGATCTCTCGGGTCTGCCCGCGAATCCCCACCATCAGGCAGATCGAGTCGGTCGCGGCCGCCACCTCGTCCGGCGAAGCCCAGTGCATCGACTTGTTCAACACCCCGTTGCGAAGCCCGTCGTCGAACGTCTCCACGCCCAGAAACAGATGCGTGTCGACTTCGAAGAACCGCCGCGTCGCCTCGTAGTCCTTCCGGTAGGCCCAATACGACTCGGTGAAGAATTGCCCGATCCCACGCGACTTCAGCAAATCGCGAATCCGCTCCTGCACCGGCCGCGGAAGCTCCTGGATCGACCCGCTGTTGATCACCTGAAGCCGTCCGAATTCGCCCGTGACCTTCGCCAGTTCCTCGTCCGCCACGCGCCCGATCTCGTCCATGTCGGTGGTGTTGTCGTCGATATAGTCGCAAAACGAACACCGGCTCCAGACGCAAGGCAGCCCCCGCAAGAGCACCACTTCTCGGGGTAGATTCCCCTGGTCGTACTTCCCGTATCGAACCAAAGACATGCACCCAATATACCCGTGAAACGCCCTCGCCGGCCCGATCCGGTCCGAGAAACGCCGCAAAACACACCACCCTGCGTCGTCATGCGCCAAAACAGCCACCGCAACGCGAACATCGACCCTTGCCGACCACCCTGCCCGGCGTAGACTTAACACATTGAGTGCCTTTTTTTATCGAAGAGTGTGACCCGCGGGCGTGAGTCCGCACCGTCAGGCAAGACCGCTATCCTGCGTCCGAGCCGGGCTCGATCGGACCGTTTTGGCGATTGGATTTGACCGAAAGTCGTCCCCTTAACCGTCCGGAGAGCCGACCATGAACCCTCGCATTCCCAATCGACTCGCGACCCGTCTGCTTTTGACGTGCTCGTGCCTCGCGCTGCTGGCGGGCTGCGACACCTTGCTGCGGTCGAATGCCCTCACCGGGGCGGCCGGGCTCAACGCCCCCGCCGCGTCCCCGGCGCCCGAAGTCTCCGGAGATTCCGCCGCCGGGGCCGCCGCGGCCGTCCGCGAGATCGAAGAGGCCGACGTGGTGAAGCAAGTCGGCGACAAGATCTACATCTTGAATCGTCTTAAGGGTTTCATCATTGTGGATGCCGCCGACGCGGACAACCCGAAAGTCGTCGGCTCCACGGAGCTGCCCGGCAATCCCGTCGAGATGTTCGTCGTCGACAGAAGGGCGTTCGTCGTGCTCAGCGCCGACTTCGGCTTCGACCTGATCCTCTTGCCCGCGGGTAGCCCACTCGCCGGCGCCCCGCAACCGGAATTCAACGGAAGCCAGATCGCCATCGTCGACATAGCCGATCCGACCCGACCGACCGTCCTCGGCAAGATCAGCCTCGCCGGCTTCGCGAGCCAAAGCCGGCGCGTCGGCGATGTGCTCTATGTTGTAGGTCGAAACTTACCCTCATTTCTCACCGATCCCCTCGATCC
>JAPULF010000473.1 GCA_027295245.1 Planctomycetota bacterium | reverse complement strand
GACCGTACTGCTTCGCGAAGTTTGCAAGCGTGGGCTGGAAGAATCGTTGAGCTTCGAAGGCCGGACCGATTAGCGTCCATCGGCGCCGATGTGATATCCGACAAGAGTTCAGCCGGCGCTTGTTCGGCTTTTCTTGCTGTCCGAACGATCGCGTTTGGCGGCGGGTTCCGACTCTTCTTGGAAGAGCAAACTCGATTGATCGTGGACGCCACGCAACCGTCGCCCCGAACGCGTCGCAGGAGCGCTCGCGACCGGGTCGGCGGGGCCATTCAGCGAGTCACCGGTTTGGGTGGCCTTCAACCTCTTTCGCGCCTGCTCCGCGTAGTTTTCGGAAAACTCCGTTCCGAGCAAACGCCGTCCCAGCTTCTTAGCCACCACCAACGTCGTGCCGCTGCCTGTGAACGGATCAAAAACCAGGTCGCCTTTGTTGGTACATGCCCGCACAATGCGACCCAGCAATTGCTCGGGCATTTGACAGCCATGCCATCCGCGTCGCTCATTGAAGGTGCCGGCGACGCGCGAGAAGAACCAGACGTCCTCATCCGCGCGGAAACTGTTGGGAACGTCTTGCGGTCGAAGCACGAATGCGTCGGGCAGATTGGGTGGAATGATCCATGTGTCATCGGGTACCCGACCCTTGGGATTGGCCCGCTTGTCACCGTAGACCAATTGACGAGCCGACGGCACACGAACCGCATCCGCGTTGAACGTGAAATTCTCCGGGTCTTTCACGAAGTGAAACAGATGGGCGTGGCTGCGCGTGAACTTCTGGGTGCAATGAACGCCGAATGTGTAATACCAGATGACCCAACTGCGGCAGTGAAAACCGGCATCGTTCTGTGCGATTAGTTTGAGTTCGGCGGCGTACTCGTCGCCGATCGCAAGCCAGAACGTCCCGTGGGGCTCGAGCACACGGTGGATCGCCTTGATCCACTTGCGGCTCCAGTCGAGGTAGGTCTCGTGCTCCTGGCGATCGTCGTAGGCGTCGTACTCGTACCCGATGTTGAACGGCGGATCGGCGAACGCCAAGTCCACGGACCCGGCCTTCATCTCGGCCATTCCCTTCAAACAATCGCCGTGGCTGACGGTCCCGACTCTGACATTCATCTCGATTCCTTTCCCATAACCCTCCGGTCGATTCGAACCATCGGCCAATCCGCGAAAATGAATGGTATTCTCGTCAAGCGTTGTTTTCCACACCCTGTGAATCGCCGACCGAAGTCGGTCCGTCGGAGCGGGGCGTCTTGGATTCGACCGGTAGCGCATACCTCGGCGAAACGCCGACGTACGGCTTGCCCAGCCATTTTTTTATGAGGATGACCTCGCCCATGTCGTTCCCCTCGATCACGTGGCCGATCCATTGAAGCAGATACCCCACAATCAGCAACGCGACCGGACGCCACCACAGGTCCCAGCGGTCGTCGGCAAGCTGAACCCACGCCAGGGGTACACACGCGATTGTCATCGGAATGCCTGTCAGGTGCAGTACAAATGAGACCGGATGGCGATGCCGGTCCCGCCAGTTGGACAGCCAACGAGGCATATGAACGAAACTCCCGCTCGGATATCACAAGAGCGTCAGCGTTTCCGGACGAGCAGGTCGCGTTCGATCCCCAAGCGTTGCAGGTGGGGCTGAATCGCCTGAACGAATCGCTGTCCGTCCTGATAGTACCCGGCAGTGGGCCGGATGCCCGGGACCTGCCGCGACCAAAAGCCGTTGAAACACGTCATCAAGAGTTCGCGAATGTACTTGCTCAACATGCTGGCGAGGGCGACCGGCAGGTGCAGCGATTCGCCGGATTGTTCGAATTGCACCCGCCATGGGGCCGCCTCGGTGGTCAACTCGTAGGCGCTGTAGTCGCTGCCCTCTCCGACAATCCGCAGACGGCGACCCTCGAATGCCCGCATCAGAACCGGGCCGTAGTGGTCCCGGGCGCCCTGCTTGTCGATGAAGACCCGCAACTCGGAGCCGGGAAACGCATCGGCCACGCGCTGGACCAGCCGCAGGGTCAAGCCGAGGAGAACCACGGCCTTGTTGTGGGTGCTCCCAATCAAGCGGTTGAAATGCCCTTCCAGCAGCACCTCCGACCAGCACCCGGCGATTCTGACCTCTTGTCGCTCCAGGTCCTTCGCCAGCCGATGGGTCGCAATACGAAGCCCGCCGGGGTCGGCCTCGACCGGCAGTGCGGGGTCGGACTCGCGATACCAGGGGTAGCCCTGAAGCAACGAGACCGTCTCCGGGGACACGAGCCCGAGCAGACTCGCCAGGGTGGGGGGCAGCCCACGCCAGGCCGCGACGGTTGCCAAAACGGAGCGTTCCAGGCGGCGAATGCCATCCTTTCGCTTATAGAGCTTTTTGCTGTCCAGGATGGGAATTCGGCCGGAAACGGCCCGGGCGGACGGTTCGACGCTCTCTCGAAGCACCTTCCACAGGCACTGATCGGCGGTCTCGGCGGATAATTCAAATGCGGTGGCGCTCACAACCAAGGGGCCGAGCAGCGGCCCGTAGCCGGCTTCGTCCACGCCCACGACTACTATCTTGCCATCCATGAACGCGGGATCATGCCCGAATCCGCCCCTTCTCGCCACCTGTCGGCCCGACACGAAACCGCATGCGGCGGGGAAGCGACGGAAACTTGATTCGACGATATGATGCTCTTCACGCTACCCGTGCCTAGAATGTCCCCGGGTGAATGGGAGCGTGTTTCAGGCCCTGCATCGCCGATCGGATTTGCAGGAAACGGCCTGGAAAGCATCTGTCGAAGCGAGACAAATCCTTGTTCGACTCATCGTCATTCGATGTCTCACAATGGATACCGATGTTCCCGCTCAGAAACGCGGTGCTGCTTCCCAGGGCGGTCCAGCCTTTGCACGTCTTCGAAGAACGATATCGCCTGATGACACGCGACGCCCTGGAGGGATCCCGGCTGATTGCGTTGGCCCTGCTCAAACCCGGACACGAAAAGCGATACCACACGCTGGATGTGCCGATCCATGACGTGGTTTGCGTCGGGAACATCCTGCGGGAAGAGTGCCTGCCTGACGGGCGTTACAACTTCCTGCTAAGGGGTGTGACGCGCGCCAGGGTGATCGAGGAGAACCACGATCTGCTCTATCGCCGCGCCACGCTCGAACCGATCTCGATCACACAGCTCGATCCGTCTGAAGAATGCCGCATTCGTGCCCGGCTCAAGGCGATGCTGGAACTACCCCCGATTACCCAATTGGCCGCTTGCGGCGATTGGCTGGCATTGACAAGCAGTGCGACGACGACGCTTTCCGATCTTGTCGATTACCTGGCCTCGATCGTTCTTCAAAGCTGCGAGGAGAAACAGCTCTTTCTTTCGGAACCCAAACTGTGCGTGCGGGCGAACATTCTCGTGGACGTCCTGAAAGGCACGGCGGCCGCGCTTATGAATCACGCAGCCCGCACCCGTCGACCGCGCAAGTGGCCTCCCATCACGATCGATAACTGAACGCGTCCAGTTATCGGACCTTGGGCGCCCCCCACATTTGCGCTGATATTCCCAACGGCCGGAACGTTTTCGCGGCGATGGACCTGTGCGCTCGCAAACAAGATCGGTTGCGGCAGCATGGCTTGTTTTATCGACCGCGCGGTACGACGGTTCGGTTGGCACACCGGTTGCCGCCTCATCTGCAAGCCTTGGGTATCGCCGACTCGAGAGCGAAATGGGGGAACGATATGACAACGATAACAATGATCGTGATGGCAATGGGCGTTTGCATCTCTTCCGTCGCCGGCGTCGTGCATCAAAGCGGCGCGGCGGCTCTGTATGGCAGCATCAATTGGATTCCCCACTCGGATTGGATTCTTTCGAACCCCGAATACGCCTTCGGACTCGGCGTCTCAATGGTGGTGGGCGGCCTTGTTTGCCAACCGCGTAGGATTTCATAGGCCCAATCGCAACTACAACGGGGCACCAGACCTGCCTTGGCGACACGCTGCAGGGCGGGTCGGCGCCGGGTTGTCAGGCGTGATTGAGTGTATTCCCTTTGTTCACAATAGGTTACACGCGCACCCAATAGACACGGCGGTCGCCGCGCTTTGAGAAACGCCGCACGGTGTTTTGATCGCGTTTTCGATAAACCAGATAACGGACATACCCCCGACAAGCCGATCTCAACTGGTGTTGGGCGTGCGCATACAATAACGCGGACGCCATCGATCCAGGCAGGAGGCATCAGACATGGCGAGCAAGAATTCCATTTGGGACATCGTTGCCCGGCGCGTCGACCCCCAGCACTTCCGCGACGAGATGTGGGAAGGGACGTTCGACG
>JAPULF010000472.1 GCA_027295245.1 Planctomycetota bacterium | reverse complement strand
CGCTGCGGCTCCGTTCGGATCGATTCGGAAACCTGTTGGTGCAATACACGCCGGCGGGACGGCACCGACGAAACACGAATCGACCGGTCCTGTTCGCGGCGCATATGGACCATCCGGGATTCGTCGCGACCGAGATGGTTGACGACAAGCGTTTGCGGGCGGAATTTCGAGGGTGGGTGAGGGCGCCCTATTTCGCCGGGCAACGCGTCAAGTTCTTTTCCGAAGGGCGCTGGATAGGCGGACGCATACAGAAGGTCATTCGACAAGGGGCTGAGGGCAGGCCGGCAAGACGCGCGACCGCCAGCGCCCGGTCTTTCGGGGCCGACGCCCCGCCGGACGCGGTGATCGCCACCGTTTCCGGCGCGGTGACTCCGGGAAGCCCCGGCATGTGGGGTCTTCCTGACGCGACGATTCGGGGACATCGTCTGCGTTCTCGAATGTGTGACGACACGGCGGGCCTTGCGGCAATCCTGTGCATGCTCGATGCAATCTGCCGGAAACCGATCGCGTCGAAGTGCTACGCGTTCTTTACGCGGGCGGAGGAGGTGGGTTTCGCCGGGGCGCTCGCGGCCGTGTCGGAACGCACCGTCCCGAAGAATGTGATCGTTGTTGCCGTGGAGTGCAGCAAGGCGATTGCGGGCGTGGCGCTCGGGGCGGGGCCGGTGCTCCGCGTGGGGGACAAGGCGACGGTTTTCACGCCGGCGGCGACTGCGTATTGCCAGGTCGTAGCGGAAGCATTGGCAAGCAGGAGCAAGCCGTTCTGTTTTCAGAGAAAGTTGATGGACGGTGGGACGTGCGAATCAACGGCATATTGCCACTACGGCTACGAAGCGACCGGCATTTGCCTCCCGCTCGGCAACTATCACAACATGGACGAGACGCGCGGGCGGATCGCTCCCGAGATCATCGACGTGCGGGACTTTGAAAACCTGGTACGTTGGTTTGTGGCACTGGCAGCGAGCCCCAGCTTCACCGCGTATGACGGCCGCCACCCGGGGCTCAACGACAGGCTGGATGCCTTGCTGAGACGTCACCGATCGAGATTATTGGAGTCCGCGGGCGAGGCTTGATTCGGATGCCGTTCAGCGTCCGGGGGTCATCTGCCTGCTTCCGCCGTGTCGGGCTTGGGTTTGTCGTTGGGGACGACAAAGGTTGTTGCACAATGCTTGCACCGCACGACCTGGCCGCGGTTTATGACGGGAACCTGAAGCGTCCGCTTGCACCTCAGATTCGGACAAATGACAGCTACCGTAAGCAAAGTCGTCCCTCGGCATTGCACGAGCGATGGTCTCACAATCGCTCGAATGGCCCTGGCAAAAACCTAAGACTGATCGGGCGACTCCGAGACCGCGCTGAAGTCATAATGCCCGCTGCCCGCCACCGGCTGTTTTTTGCCTTGTGGGAATGGATTATCGGGGCAAGCATGGAGAGGGCAGACCGCTGGGTGTCGGTGCCGCCTCAGGCGGACTCCTTACGGCGGCGATCTCGGACCGGCGCGACCTTCTCTTCACCCCGTACCACGGCGTCGGTGATGAGATAGCGTCCCTGCCTGCCGGGATCGGGCAACTCGAACATGATGTCTAGCATGATCTCCTCGACCACCCCGCGCAGGGCCCTGGCGCCGGTGTTGCGCACTAGTGCGCGCCTGGCGATTTCGTGGAGGGCATCGTCGGTGAATTCCAATTTGCTATCGGCCAGGCCGAACAATTTTTCATATTGCCGGCAAAGGGCATTACGCGGCTCGGTGAGAATGCGAACCATGTCGGCCTCGTCCAGCGGCGAGAGCGCCGACACGACGGGCAGACGCCCGACAAACTCGGGGATCATTCCGAACTCGACGAGGTCTTCGGGGCGCACCAGTTCCAGCAACTGACCGCGCTCGGCAGCCGTGTCGTCATGGTCGGCCTCCTCGCTGGCAAAGCCGATGTTCTTTCCGCCGGTGCGCCTTTTGATGATCTCCTCGAGTCCCGTAAAGGTTCCGGCACAGATGAACAGAATCTGCGATGTATCCATCTGGATATACTGCTGTTCGGGATGCTTTCGTCCGCCCTGGGGCGGTATATTGGCAACCGTTCCTTCGATCATCTTCAGGAGTGCCTGCTGGACGCCTTCACCGGATACGTCGCGCGTGATGCTGACGTTGCCCGCACTGCGGCCGATCTTGTCGATTTCGTCGATGTAGACGATGCCTCGCTGGGCGGCGTCGAGGTCGAAGTCCGCGTTTTGCAGAAGGCGCAACAGGATATTCTCGACATCCTCGCCGACGTAGCCGGCCTCCGTGAGCGTGGTGGCGTCACCAATGGCGATCGGGACGTCCAGCACGCGGGCCAGGCTTCGAGCCAGGAGCGTCTTGCCGCAGCCCGTGGGACCGATCAGCAAAATATTGCTTTTGTCTATTTCTATGTCGTCGACGTCGGCGCGGTCGGCATGGGTCAGGCGCTTGTAGTGGTTGTGTACCGCCACGGCGAGCGTCTTTCGGGCATGCGACTGTCCGATGACGTAGCGATCGAGGAAATCATAGATTTCGCGCGGGGCCGGGATCTTCTGAAACAAGGGCTTGAGCCCCGCCGCCTTGCGTTTTTCCTGCCGGATGATGTTGTGGCAGAGATCGACGCAGGCCGAACAGATATATGCGTCGCTGGGGCCTTCGACCATGGGTCCGACTTCGCGGTGCGTCTTTCCGCAAAAACTGCACGTGCTGGGACGCTTCCGCTTGATGCCGCTGGGTCCGCTGGGTCCGCTGCTGCGCGACCCGCCTCGACCTGATCCACCGCCGCTTTTCGATCCGCTTGCCAAGAGTCTGTTTCCCGATCAAATGGAGAGACTGAACACCGTCCGATTGTAACCGCTGGGTTAGTTACGCACGCAATCTATCGACTGCCGCGGATACCTCTCTTGATATCATTCGCCATCGCGCTCGAACTGCCGTTCGCCGGCTGACCGGCCATCCTTGCGCCCGGTCAACATTGCGTGTGGTCCCACCATCTCCGACCGCAGTGATTGAAACTCCTCCTCGGTTATCTGACCGTCGGCACGCAGATCGCGCAATTGCTGCAGCGTCCATGCTTCCCCACCGGAGGCATCGCCGATCGCGAACATCTTCCGGCGCACGATCCAAACCACAGCGCCGAGCACGCTGACTGCACCCAGCAACGCGAGGGTCCAGATCCAAATGTCGCTCGTAGGTTGCGCACTGAACACGTCGGGTTGTCATCTCCAGGGCCCCGCCCTCTTGCCGCGAAATCGGCGCCGGCGCCGCGCGGCACTATGGTACGCGAGGCAGCAGGTGGTCAACATCAAGCTGATCGATTCAGTTCCGAGAACTCCACAAGTCGATTCCAGCCCCGATACGGGCGCGCCGGCGGACCCCGTCCGGTCGGCATACGCCCGGCCGGTGGTGTCTACCTGCTCGGAAATCAACGCCGCGAGTCGCTCACCGCGATCGTCCTTCTTGACGCGGCCGAGGATTTGCGGCAACTGTACCTGCGGCAATCCGAAAACGGCGTTGGCCGCGACCCCGTTGGGAGTCGTCCGCACGTCGGCGCCGAACAACAGTTCCAACTCATATTCCTCGCCGATCGCCACGTCGTACACGTAATCGAAAGACAGGCCCGCGAAGGCCAATGCGCTGACAAAGGGCAACTCCGGGATCGGCGTGGCCAGATCGAGGAGCGGCAAGGATGCATTCTGAAATATACCGATCGCCAACACGTTGAAGGCCCCGTTCGGTCCGCCGGAAAGCTTGACCTCGCCGCTGATCGGAATCGACACCTCGGCGGCGCCCGGCCGGCGCAGCGTCACGCTCATCTGCATGTTGACTTCCGTACCGGTCAGATCGAGAGACTGATTCTCAGCCGCAATCAGAAGAACGCCGGAAACGACCACACGGCTGCGCAGGGTCACCATGGTTCCCGGAATTAGCGGCGCGCCCGGGAGTTCGCCCGGACCGATGACCGCGAAGCGGGTTTCGATGAATCGCCCTATTGCTCTCCAACTGGTGAATTCGTCGGCGCCAAACGCACCGATGTCCATTCCGACGTCGTTGGGCGCGGGAAACCCGAACAGATTGGGTACTTGGAACACCGAAACGGCCCGTCCCCCGCCCGTGAGGACGCCGGCGGACGTCAGTCGGTCGAGTTGGGCAAACGCCGTGATCGGGGGCCCGAGGGAGGTCTGCGGAACGGATTCGTCCGCGACGTCGGTTTGCACAACCACGCCGTCTTCGGTTTGCACGACCTCGGACTTCACGGAGGCACGGATAAAGTTGACTCCGCCGACGGCATCCCGCGAAATGACCGTGGACGAGACGATCGCCCCGATCGCGCCAAGCAAAATGAAACGGCTCATGCCAGTAACCTCGATCCAAGCGAGGACGAACTTTGACCGGAACCCTCCCTGGCTCCCGCCGTCCATAATATCACTCTAGCGTGTGACCCCCAAAAGTCCACTTTTGGCACTGCCAGGCTACCCGAAACGCCGATTCCCGGCGTGCCCCGCAAGCTGTATCGAACCGGGATTCCGCCGACAACGGCGTGGTTCGTGCCCCCGGTTTCGACCTGTCGCCGGCGGCTGATGTGGCCGATATAGCCGCGGGCTGCCGCCACCGGGTGCCTCGGTTTTTCGCCGTGCGAAAGGAGCAAGCCCGTGAATCGCAGAACACTTCGTACCATTTGTCTACCGGCCGCGATCCTGCCCGCCCTCGCCGGCGGATGTGAGGTGTCGGGCCTGGGCGGCCTGTTGGATTTGTTCGGACAATCGGTCACGATCATTGTCGAAAATGACACCCGTTTTGCGGCGACGCCGGACGTCCGCATCGGCGAAAGCCGCAACGTGGTTGAGGACTTCCTTTCAGAATCCGAGCCCGTAGCCGGATTCGGCGCTAACGGAACGATACCGCCGAACCAAACCGCGACCGTTCGCGTCTCCTGCAATGGCGATCTCGAGTTGATTGCAATCGGAAAAGTCCGGTTTCAAAACATCCTCGGTCTGGACGCCGGCGAGGTAGACATCGACGAAAATGTCCGCCGCGACACCGACTTCGACTGCGGCGACGTTATTCGAATTCGGCTCAGCGGTTCTCTGTTCAGCTTCGAATCGGCGATCGACGTAGAAACATTGTCCACCGGCACGGACGCCGCGCTCCCCGCAGATGAAATCGGCAGCGAGATCGCGGACATCCTGGACGAACTGTTCAGTTGAGTCGAGCGCCGTTCGACGCCGGCCGCGGCACGGCGTCGGCGTTTTCGAAACGAAGCCAGCGACCGTCGGGGGCGAGCATTTCGAAGGGGCGGAAGGCGGTCTTGTAGCTCATTCGGGAACAATCGCGGACGTAGTATCCCATGTACCAGTGAAGCAGGCCGCGGCGGCGGCATTCGTTGATTTCATAGAGGGATCCGAAGACGCCGAGGCTGCGGCGGGCCATGGCGGGGTCGAAGTAGTAATAGACGCTGGACATCACCGTGGGGCCGAGGTCCAC
>JAPULF010000471.1 GCA_027295245.1 Planctomycetota bacterium | reverse complement strand
TTCCTAGCCAGCGACGAGTCCTCGTTCATGACGGGCGCCGATCTCCTCATCGACGGCGGCTATACGGCGGTCTGATTTCGTAGCGGTTCGTTGTCATCAGACAGGCGAGGCAGAATGTCGAAGCCAATGTCGTTCTCAGCGAACGCCTGCGCACTGGCCGAGGCCAAGTCTATCGAGCCATTGCGCGATGTCGTCCGGCACGGCGCGACACTTCGGGAGGCCCGCTTTGCGGAGGCCGTCTATGTAGATTTCGAGATCTTCTGCACGGTCGGCAGGGTGAAATTCGTGAACCGTCCGGATCGTGACCTTAGGCATGCACCGGTTCGGCGATGTTCTTAACCTCCTGGTACCAAAGATCATCGAATCCGAGGTCGACTTTGGCCCGTACATGTTCGTGGACCGTCCCCGGGATGACAACCGCGCCAGGTTCCGCTAAGCCCTCAAGTCGCGATGCAATGCCGCGACCCCGAGGACGCGTAAAATGGCTTTCAACCCACTCGGGACCTTCTCTCAGGACTTGGCTGTCGATCTCGGCACGGCCAATGTTGTGGTGTACGTGCCCGGAAGAGGCATCGTCCTGAATGAGCCTTCTGTCCTCGCGATAATCGAGGCGCGAGGCCCGATGCAGATCCTGGCCGTGGGCCAAGAGTCAAAGCAGATGGTCGGGCGAACACCTGGAAACATCCGAGCGGTTCGCCCGCTGCGCGGCGGAGTCATCGCCGATTTCGATGTGGCGCAGGAGGTGATCAAGTACCTATTACTTCATCGTCGGCATGACGAAGTTAGCCCCGGCACGTATTCCCGTCGACCAGCGTTGCGTGACAGTTTTGAGGCGGGTGTAGAACCTTATGCCGTCCATGCCGTGGACGTGGAGAGCGCCGAAAAGCGACCGCTTCCACCCCCCGAAACTGTGAAATGCCATGGGTACCGGGATTGGCACGTTGACCCCGACCATGCCGATTTTCACTCGGTTTGTAAATTCTCGAGCGGCATCACCGTCGCGGGTGAAAATGGAAACGCCGTTGCCAAACTCATGGTCATTGACAAGTTGTGTGGCCGAGTCGAAATCGGGTTCACGGACCACGGACAGTACCGGGCCAAAAATCTCTTCTTTGTATATTCGCATGCCCGGCGTCACGTTATCGAATAGGCACCCACCCAGGTAGAAGCCGTTCTCGTAGCCTTGAAGGGTGAGACCGCGGCCGTCCACTACCAAATCGGCACCTTCTTCGACGCCCAAATCCACATATGATATCACCTTCTCCATATGTTGCCCCGTTACCAAGGGGCCCATTTCCGATTCCGGGTCGTTTCCGGGTCCCACCTTGAGAGCGGAAACTTTATGGGTGAGTCTTTGGATCAGCGGATCGGCCACGTCGCCCACGGCAACTGCCACTGAGATCGCCATGCAGCGCTCACCGGCTGAGCCGTAGGCGGAGCCCATGAGGGCGTCGGACGCCATTTCAAGATCGGCGTCGGGCATAACCACCATATGGTTTTTCGCTCCGCCCAGCGCCTGAACCCTTTTCCCCGCCGCGCTCCCCTTAGCATAAATGTATTCGGCAATCGGTGTCGAGCCGACGAAGCTGATGGCGTCTACCGCGGGGTGTTCCAAAAGCGCATCCACGGCCACTTTGTCACCGTTGATCACGTTGAACACGCCGTCGGGCAATCCTGCTTCCGTCAGAATTTCGGCAAGCCGCAGCGAGCACGAGGGGTCCTTTTCGGACGGTTTCAGTATGAAGGTATTGCCGCAAGTGATGGCCAACGGGAACATCCACATGGGCACCATGGCTGGGAAATTGAATGGCGTAATCCCGGCGCAGACTCCGACCGGTTGGCGAACCGACCAGCTGTCGATACCTGTTCCCACGCTTTCGGTGAAATCGCCCCTCAACAGGTGTGGAATGCCGCAGGCAAACTCCACAACTTCTATCCCCCTCTGCAAGGATCCTGCAGCATCACTCAGGACTTTGCCGTGTTCGGCGGTTATCAATCGGGCGAGTTCGTCGCGATGGGTGTCCAGTAATTCATTGAATTTGAACATGATCTGAGCGCGGCGAGATGGGGGCGTGGCCGCCCATTCGGGAAATGCCGCCGCGGCTGCCTTGACAGCGTCATCTACCTCTCCGGCGCTTGCAAACGGCACCTTCGCGGCAATCTCGCCGGTTGCTGGATTGTAAACTTCCCCGAAACGGTCGCCATGTCCGGCAACCGGTTTGCCTGATATGAAGTGCGACAACGATTTTGTCATCTAAACTTCCCTTCAACCCGGATTTCCCAGATGACTCCTCCCATCCAACGAAGACGGTAGCACAATCGAGCATCGGTACGTCAAGACGCATTCGGGTAAGAGATCTCGCAATGGTTGGTGTCGCCGACGGCTTGCGAATGTTTGATTTTGGCCAGATTCGGTTGTTCTGCGCTCCAGATCTCGGCATCGGTATGCCCAATCGTCCGCTTGAAATCCTCGAGCGCGACGGTGAATCCTCGGGGCCAGCCATCGTGGTGGGGCTCGATGGACTTCGTCGCCCCGGGCGCATAGAATTTCGCGGTCAACGCGGGGCGAGGAAGCGTGGCCGAGGAACGAGTTCAAAGGCGATTAGAGGGACGCGGCCGACTGAGTCAACCAGACGCTGCTGCCGAAGGCGACCAAGTTCATGTTCTAGCGCCACCGGCCGCGAAAGGAAGGCGAAGAAGGGGGAACGACCATGAAGGCGATGGTGCTGAAGGCGGCCAACACGCCATTCGTGCTCGAGACGGTGCCCGACCCCGTGCCCGGTCCCGGCGAGGCGGTGGCCCGGGTGCTGGCCTGCGGCTCGGGGCTAACCATCCAGCACTACAAGGCGGGGCGGACGCCGGCGACGTTCCCGCGCATCATCGGCCACGAGATCACGGGCGAAATCGTCGAGCTCGGTGCCGGCGTATCGGGCCTCGAGGTGGGCGATGCGGTGACCGCCTATTATTACCTCTATTGCGGCCACTGCCGCTGGTGTCTCG
>JAPULF010000470.1 GCA_027295245.1 Planctomycetota bacterium | reverse complement strand
AGGTGAAGAAGGCGGCGGCCCCTCCGATTACGAGCACAATCGAAAAGGCGCTGAAGTAGTGGCGCTTCCCGTACCAGTCAATCTTGGGCGATCCGATCAGACGCAACATCGGTATGCCGGTCTTGCCGGAGCGCTCCCGGCTCTTCTGGATGGCGCGAAAGAACTGCATGAGGGCCACGATGGCGAGAATCACCGGCCCGCAGTACATGATGGCCCGTCCAAAGAGCATCAGGACGGACTGGGACCGAGCGGCTTCATCGTTGATCCAATAGCCGAGGCCATAGACGAGGGCGCCGAATGCCGCGATACCGAACGCGGCCAAGACGGGGTATCTGATGACTTCGCGCGGGAGACGCAGCATCGACATGACTTCGAAGAACATGCGGGTGACGAAGTATGCGGTGAAAAGATTGATGAATACGCCGATTCCCAGCGTGAGGCCGAATCCCTTGATCTCCTCACTGCCGAGCAGGTAGAGGATGACGCAGGTGAGCACCGTGGTGACGTTGGAGTCGAGGATGGCGCTGAAGGCCCGTTCGTAACCGAGTTTGATCGCCATGCGTAGCGCGGTACCGCGGGCGAGTTCTTCGCGGATGCGCTCGTTGATCAGGACGTTGGCGTCCACGGCCATGCCGATGGCCAGCACCAAGCCCGCGATTCCCGGCAGGGTCAGGGTGGCGCCCAGGGTGGACATCATCGCGCCGATGAACAGGATGTTCATCGCGACCGCGGTGATTGCGATTCCGCCCGCGTAGAAGTAGTAGATCAACACGAATATCGCCACGGCGATGCCGCCGTAGGTGGCCGCTCGAAGTCCCGCTTCGCGATTGGCCTTTCCCAGGCTGGGCCCGATCGACCGAACACTGATGGGAGGTTCCTTGAGTTTGCGCGGGAGGCTTCCGGCCTCCAGTTTCTTGACGGCCTCCTGGACTTCGCGGCTGGTAAACGATCCTGAAATCTGACCGTTTGTTCGAATGGCGCTTATGATAGTGGCATGAGACACAGCGAAATCATCGAGGAAAATCGCCAGTTGGCGCTTCAGATTCTCCCTCGTCAGCACGTAGAATTTCGAACCGCCCAGTTCGTCGAGGGTGAACGCAATGGCCGGACGGCCGTTTTGATCGACATCCGCTCGGGCACTCTTGAGCTGCCAGTCTCGTCCGCCCGCTGCGTGAACGAGCGAGTAGCTTTCCCCGATGTGGGACAGCACGTAGTACTTGTCTCCCAACTGTTCGCAGATGACGCCGGTTTTGTTCTTGTTTGCCTCGAAGTTTTTGTGGGCCTGCTTAATGTCGAGGAATCCATTCACGTTCTCGATTTCGAACCATTGAAAGTCCTCTTCGCCCGGACGGCGGCGCGGTCCTCGCGTCTGAAGTGATTCGACGAAGCGATCGTATTTCTTGGGATCTGCGGGGTCGAGTTCAGCCAGGATCCGGAATTCCAACACGCCCGCTCCGCGCAACAGTCGCTGGAGGTCCTCGGGGTCTTCCAACCGGCCTTGGCCGCCTCCCTTTTCTCGAAGCGAGTCGTGCATGGCCACCATTTTTTTGATCGTTTCGGCCATGCCCGGGTATTCGCCCATCATGGTCTCGAGTCTCTCGGTTCGCTTTTCCGGTTTCGAACTGAGAATCCGCTCCAGTGCGTTGCGGTCGATTCGACGATCCAAGACTTCGGCGACGGCATTTTGGAAGACGCCTTCCTTTTCGATGACCGTATCGATGGTGACGCCTTCGCGAAGCGTGTCGGGATCAGGATTGGCGGCGACGACCCGGCTTACCAGCGTGTCGTATTTCTTCTGAAGTTGGTCCACGTCGGCGTCCGCGGGCCTGGTCGTGGCTGCGTCCTGGGTGGTTGCGCCGAGTTGGGTCGTTGCCCGGGCGGCTTGCAGTTCATCCCAGGCATCCGCGGCACGTTTCAATAAGCCCTTGCGGGCCGGGGCTTCTCCGATCATTGCCTCAATCGCGGCGGGTCGCTCGGATGCGGGTTTTTCGACGGCTGCCCGCACAGCTTCGGCGGTGAGCTGGTCGGCCTGCACGTGTTCAACCCGTGCCTGGTAGGCCTTATCCTCGGCCTGGTACTCCTGGTACTTGGCGGCGGCGGCCTCCAACAGTGGTATGCGTGATTCGATCTGACCGGCCAAGTCCTTGAACTCCGTGGCCCGGGCCGTCGGATCCTCAATGGCCACGGCGGCGAGTATCTGGCTTCGTCGAAGTCGCGTCTTCTGGATCTCCTGTTTCAGGACCTCGTACTCCTGGCGGGCATCGGCCAGTTCTTCCCTGGGTCGCGGCATCTGGATCTCGATGCGGTTGTGTCCGACCGGGCGCCAAACCAAGTTGTAGACGCCGCGCGGATCGACACGGTCCTGCAAGACCTTGATGACACGTTCCGAGAGATCGTCTTTCTCCCTCACGCCCAGCCCCGTATCGTCGATTTCGTAGAGGAGGCTGTACCCGCCATACAGATCGATGCCGAACTTGATCTTCTCGTCGAGCGGAAACACGCTGGCGATTCCGAGGGCCACGAGGCCACCGACCAGGACGA
>JAPULF010000047.1 GCA_027295245.1 Planctomycetota bacterium | reverse complement strand
CTGGCCGACCGACGCTCCATCAGGGGCAATACGCCGACGTGCCCTCGGTGTCGATCTCGAGCCTGCTCGAACGTACCCGGCGGGTTCGTGCCCACCAGAATCAGGCGTTCGCGAGCGCGGGTCATGGCCACGTATAAGACGCGCATCTCTTCCGCCAAGGACTCCGATTGCACGGCCTCGGATACCAATCGGTGCGGAAGCGTCTGATAGACCAAGCGTCGTTCAACGTCGACCGCCTCCAGCCCCAGGCCGAGGCGACGGTCGTGCAGAATGTTTCCCCGGGCGTCCGATAGATTGAATTGTTTTCCAAGCTCCGCGACGATGACGACCGGGAATTCCAGTCCCTTGCTCCGGTGAATACTCATCACGCGAACGACATCTTCCGACGACGCCGCGACGCGACCGGGTTCCAGATCCACCCCGGCATCCTCGAGATCCTCGATAAACCGCAGGAATCGATACAGTCCGTGGCGGCCAAAGGTACCGAACTGTCGGGCCCGCTCGTGCAACCCGATGAGATTCGCCCGGCGTTGCTCGGCGTCCGGCAACCCCGAGACGAATGAGAAATAGCCCGTCTTTTCGTAGATACCCCAAATCACGTCGGCCAGGGGACGCCGACGAGCCTCTTGCCTCCAGTCGCCGATATCGTCGAGCAATCGAGTCAATCGCCCGCGCAACGACACATCCTCGCCTGACTCGGCATATCGTCGAACCGCGGCATGAAACGGCAGTGCCCGCGCCGAGACACGCATCTTCACCAGTTCGGAATCGGTCAGAGGCCGGTGCCACAACGGGGATCGCAACACGGACGCCAGCGGGATGTCCTGTCGCTCATTGTCCATCAGCATGAGGAGCGAGAGCAAATCGCGTATCTCGAGCGAGTCGAAGAAACCACCGGGACTGTCGGCGAAGACCGGCACGCCCAGCCGCGACATCGTGCGAACGAACATCGGGCCGCGTTTGGCCAGCGAGCGCATCAGCACCACGATGTCTCGGTAGGCCGTGCCGTCCGCCACGAGCGATTTGATACGTTGTGCGATGGCGTACGCCTCGCGCTCGATCCGTTCCCATTCGAACGCGCCTTCGCCGGAGGAGGGCGATTCCTCATCGGAATCCGACCGTGATGCATCGCCGTTTCGATCGGACCCGGCGGAGTCATCCAACAAATGTAGTTCCACGAGGGGCCCGGCCGGGGCGTCGCCGGAATCGCCGCGACCGAACCGCAAACGGGCACGATCGTCGTACGCGATCCCGGACATGTCCGGGGCCATCAACCGCTCGAAGACTGCGTTGATCCCGTCGATCAGTCCCTGGGCACAGCGGAAGTTCTCAACCAAATCGATGACCGTCACGGCGGGCGATTCGGAGTCGGGCGTCGGGCCGTCGACCGATCCGCCCTGTTCGGAGCGCTGCATTCGATCCAGAAACAACTGCGGCTCAGCCAACCTGAAGCGGTAAATGCTCTGCTTCACGTCTCCCACGACGAACAGGTTGTTCGACCGTTTGGCGTCGGGCTCGCGGCTGGCCCGCCGAAGTATTTCCTCCTGGATCGGGTTCACGTCCTGGTATTCATCCACGAGCACGTGTTCGAACCGCTCGCGAAGCCTGTCGGCGACGCCGTTCTCTTCCGCCCGAAGCAATCCGAGCGTCATCTGCTCCAGATCGGTGAAATCCAGCACGCCCAGGTCCGCCTTGGCGTTGCGATAGGATGTTCGGAGGGAAGACACCAGCTCGAGCAGGGCCGCGACGTGTCCGCCGGTCGCGACGATGCCCTCGGCCCAGTCGGCGGCGGAAAAGCGTCCGTACAGGTCCTGCAATCGACGCTGGAATAAACGCGACTTGACCTCGCGTAGTGTCTTGGTCGCCGCCGTGAACGCCAATCGCTCGTCGTCCGGAAGTTCCTTGATCGCCTTGGTCATCCGGGGAATCGTCGAAAACTCGAAGGATGCGAGATCATCGCGAAGACGGTCCAACGCGACCGCACCTGTCTGCGCCGACAGCCCGTCTCCCCATCGCCCGAGGGCCGACGCGTATTCGTCCAGCGCCGCCGCGCAATCCGAGAGCACCGGGGGCCCCTTCCGCACCCGGTCCAGCTCGTTGCCGACGACGTGCAATTGCTCGCGAAGCTCGGTCGACAGGTGCTCCACGGCCAGCGCCAGCCATTCGTCGGACAATCGGTCCGCGGACGCGGACGCAAACCGCTGCCGGGCGCTCGAAATCCATGCCTCCGGATCGGCAAGCGACGACAGGAACCCGTCCAGGGCCAACACCCGGTCGATCAGTCCCCGCTCGCCCGCCCCACCGTACGCCGTCACCAGGGCCTCGAAACGTTCGCCCGCGGCGTCCAGACGGTCGCCGAATCGATCGAATACTTCCCCGGCGGTCTCCCGCCGCAGGATCATCGCTTCGTGGCCATCCATGACCTGAATGGCTGGATCGAGCCCGGCCTGGGCAAAGTAACGATCGAGCGTGCGTTTGCAGAACGCGTGTATGGTCGAAATGGAAGCCGTATCGATCAGGGCGAGCTGCTCGCGCAATCGGCGGTCGTTCGGCGATTTGCCCAGCCGATCTCGCAGGGCGCTTGCGATTCGCTCGCGCATTTGAGTGGCCGCGGCTTCGGTAAACGTCACGACCAACAGCCGATCCACCGCACAGGGTGACGGGGCGTCCGCTACCAGGTACGCGCAGCGTTCGGCCAGCACCATGGTCTTGCCGCTGCCGGCGCCGGCCGACACCAACAGGCTGCCGCCTATCGTGGTGATGGCCCGGCGCTGGGAATCCGTCCAGGGCACGTCAGGCATGATCGGCCTCCGCACCCGCAATACGGTCCAGCACTTCGCTTCGAGACATGGGCGTCAAGAGCCGCGTCTGTCGCGTCGCATATTCAATGCGACAGACGGACTGATACTTGCACCGAACACACGGCACCTGATCGCCCAACCGACTCGGTCTGACCGCGATGTCGCCGGATATCCAGCGCCCCGCCAACTCGCCCAACGTTCGCCGCACGTGTTTCAATAGCTCAGGCAATCGCCCGGATGGCACGGCGTCGCTCGATTCCTGATGCCCCAGGCCCCCATCCTTCGAGCGATACGCCTGAACGACCGAACTCCAGCCGGCCTCCCGATCGGGGTCGAGGCGATCGATCCAATCGAAATCGAAGACCCCACGCGGCTTGAACGACTTGTATCTTCGATTCCCGGCATCGTCGGCGTCGTCGGGATGTGTCACGCGCTCATATCCGCCCAACAGCGGCAGATAGAACGTCCCACCGGGCACGAGCCGCCCTTTTGCCAACCGGGGTCCGTTATCCGCGATGACCAGCAGATACGTGAGCAACTGAAGCGCCAGGCCGTGATAGACCTCGTCCAGGCGAAGCCGGGCCCCCACCGACCGCTTATAGTCAAAAACGACCGCCAGCGTCATTTCGTCCGCGGTCAAGAGATCGACCCGGTCTATCTTTCCGCCGACGAGTACTTCCCGATCGTCCGGCGTTCGCACGACCAACGCCGGCAGATCGTCCGCTTCGTGGCCCCCGAATCGCTGCTCGGTGAAAAGCGGTCGCAGCGCGGTTCGCCCGATCAGGGTCTTTTCTCCGATGATCGCGGGCGGCAACTCGCGGCCGTTTCGACGCCGCATCCAGCGTCGCCGCGTTTCATCCACGCGAACGCCCTCCACAGCGGTGTGAATCGAAAGCTCGCCCAGTTGCACGAGCCTTTGGGCAATCTCGGAATCGGGCATGTCGGCGAGGTTTCGCCCGGTCTCC
>JAPULF010000469.1 GCA_027295245.1 Planctomycetota bacterium | reverse complement strand
GTTCGTGTCTCGCATCGGCCGAAGGCCGCCTGTCTGGGCCCGCCGGGAATGCTCCCCGTTTCAGGCACCGAGACTAACGAATACCAGGAGAACCGGCGCCCGTGCCGGATAATAGCCACCGCCGCAACGACGGTAAAGCCGGGCCGTCGCCCACGCTCGACTACGCCCGTCCCGTCGCAGACAATCCGCATCTATGCTATAAGACGCCGGTGAGTCGGGAGCTGCCGGCTCCGGTACAAAACCGCTTTCGACCATCGGGAGTGAAGCCATGCTGACGCCATACAGGCCGGAACCTTACGTCGATTTCGCCGAGGAAGAGCCGCGCCGAAAGATGATCGAGGCCCTCGGATTCGTGGGCGACAAGCTCGGCTCGACCTATCCGCTTCGCATCGGCGGCAAAAGGATTGAAACTTCCGAAACCATCAAATCGATCAACCCTGCCGACACCGAGCAGGTGATCGGTCGCGTCGCCAAGGCCAACAGCGACCAGGCCCTGCAGGCCATCGCGGCCGCCGACCAGGCATACAAAAGTTGGTCCCTGACGGACCCCGACGTGCGGGCCCGCTACCTGATCAAGGCGGCGGCGATCATTCGACGGCGTGTGTACGAGTTTTCGGCGTGGGAGGTCTACGAGGAATCCAAGTCCTGGATCGAGGCCTACGCCGACGTGTGCGAGGCCATCGACTTCCTGGACTTCTACGGACGAGAGATGATGCGCCTGGGCGGCGGCCATCCCGTGACGCCCTTCGACGGCGAGGAGAACGAGGTCCGGTACGTTCCGCTCGGTGTCGGCGTCGTCATTCCGCCCTGGAATTTCCCGCTCGCCATCATGGCGGGCATGACCAGCGCCGCAATCGTGACCGGCAACACCGTCGTCCTGAAGCCCGCCAGCGCCGCTCCGGTGGTCGCCGCCAAGTTCGTCGAGGTCATGGAAGAGTGCATGCTGCCCGCGGGCGTGCTGAACTTTTGCCCCGGCTCGGGCGCCGAAATCGGCGACACCATCGTCGAACACCCCCGAACGCGATTCATCGCCTTTACCGGCTCGCGTGAAGTCGGCGAGGCCATCTTCGCGAAGGCGTCGCAGATGCAGAAGGGCCAAATCTGGCTCAAGCGGACGATCCTCGAAATGGGTGGCAAGGACTGCATCGTCGTAACCGACGCGGCCGACCTGGACGCCGCCGCCGAGGGCGCGGTCGCGGCCGCATTCGGCTTTCAGGGTCAAAAGTGCTCGGCGTGCAGCAGGCTCATCGTCGACGCGAAAGTGCATGATGCCCTGATCGAAAAGGTCGTCGAGCGGGCAAACAAGATCACCATCGGCAACACAACGTCTCGAGAGAATCTTGAGATGGGCGCGGTGATCGACCAGGCCGCCTACGACAAGATCAACGGCTACATCGAAATCGGCCACAAGGAAGGCAAGAGCGTCCTCGGTTCCGCAAAACCCCCGGCCGGCGGATACTTCATTCAGCCCACGATTTTCATCAACCTCAAACCGAATGACCGGCTTGCCCAGGAGGAGATCTTCGGACCGGTGCTGGCCGTCATCAAGGGCAGCGGCATCGACGAATTGATCGACATAGCCAACGGCACCGATTACGGTCTGACCGGCGCGATCTTCAGCAACGACCGGGCCCACCTCGAAAAGGCCCGCCACGAGTTCCACGTCGGCAACCTCTACTTCAACCGCAAGTGCACCGGCGCACTGGTGGACGTCCAGCCCTTCGGCGGCTTCAACATGTCCGGCACCGACAGCAAGGCCGGCGGGCGTGATTATCTACAACTGTTCATGCAGGCAAAGAGCATCACGGAGCGATGGTGAAACCGGTCGTTACTACTTCCCAATCCCTCGGCCTTTGGCCTAGGACCCTAAGAGGTTCGACCGTTCCGTTGCATGGAGTCTGCGCGTAGATCCTCCCTCCGCGAAGGCCCCGAGGGTTTTTCCGGTGGGAGTTGGACAACGTGTCATTCCCGATGCTTTGTCCCGGCTTCACGTCGGCCCCTATCCCGAAGTACTTCGGGGTTCATCGGGCGAACAGTGTCCCATTTCCCAGCCTCCGAGAACCTGGATTACAGTCCCAAGACGATAGCCGAGGCGTCGAAGTCGTCGAATCCTAAGTTGTTTGCTGACAAGGCGTACGGTATTCTCGGGAGGGACAGCCCAATGGGAAATGTCAATTAGAGGAACGAGCATCTATGATATAGCATGCTGGGTCGCGCAGACCGCCGCGCCGGGCACACTTGTTTGCCTTCGTGAGATGAACGCAGACTGGAACGGCAGCGTCGCCGCACGGCCCCTCGAGGCGGTGCATCATGATACGTTCCGCAACCTTCAGCCCGTTTGTCACTGTCGCCTTGTGTTTCGGCGTCGTGCTCGTTTCGCCTCCGGCTGCTTTGGCTCAACATCACGGAGGTCACAGAGGCCACGGCGGTAGCCACGCGGGGGGGCATGCTCGCGGCGGTCATTCAAGGAGCCATGTCAGCGGACGGCACCGGGCCGGAGGACACCGCAGCTCCCGCCACGGTGGACGCTTCCGTTCGCATCGCACCCATAGCCGCGGCTCGCACACTGGCAGCCGTACGCATACGCGTCATGGCGGCGGCGGCAGATCCTTTGGAACGCGAAGCCACATCGGCTCCGTGCGGCGCGGCCACCGGCCTGCCGCACGAGCCGGGCACGGCAGTTCTGCGGGGGTCAGCCACAGATCCGCAACTCGAGGAGGACTCCTCGGCTCCATCGGCAGGAGTCATGGGGCCGCTGGAGGCGGGCATGTCGGTTTTGTCGGTAGGG
>JAPULF010000468.1 GCA_027295245.1 Planctomycetota bacterium | reverse complement strand
AGGCATTCCGAAGATGGGTCGCTGATTGTCGAATCGGAGTTTTTGGAGCACGTCAGCTATCTGGCGAGCGACGAACTCGAGGGGCGGGGCACCGGGCAGGTGGGCATCGACAAGGCGGCGGAGTATATCGCGGCCGAGTTCGAGCGTCTCGGCGTCGAACCCGCGGGTGACGACAACACCTATTTCCAGGATTTGACGCTCAGGATCAAACAGCGAGTCGGATTGTCCACGCGGCTGTCGATCGGGACCGACGGCCGGAGCCCGCGACGCCGCTCGCATAAAGAGGATTTTGTGCCGCTGCCCTCCACAAGCCAAGGCAGTTTCGAGGGGGAGGTGGCATTCGCGGGGTACGGGATCACGAGCCGGTCGAACAAGTATGATGACTACGACGGTCTGGATGTGAAAGACAAGGTGGTTCTGGTCTTGCGGCGGACGCCGGATTTCGGCGACTTCAACAGGGGGGACGCCGCGTTTTCATCCAAGTCGTCGCGGGCGGCGGAGCACGGGGCGGCGGCGTTGATGATCGTGAACCAGATCGGCAACAACGACGGGCTTTATGACTTGAGCGCGGGCCGTCGCGGGCGAGCGGGACGGATTCCCGTGATTCACGTCACGCAAGCGCTGGCCGATCAAATGCTTTCGGCGGCGGAAATGCCCGACTTGGAGACGCTGCAGAATCTGATCAATAGCAGCCGGAAGCCGGCCTCTCAGGAGTTGGACGGGGTATCGGTCAAGGGGCGCGTGTCGCTCCGACGGGCCAAGACGCCGGCTCGCAACATCTTGGGTGTGATACCAGGTACGGGACCTCAAAAGGACGAGTACATCGTGGTGGGCGGCCACTACGACCATTTGGGCATTCGCAACAAGGGCAAATCGTCGTTCGATTCGGAGAAGGACATCAGCAACGGGGCCGACGACAACGCTTCCGGGACGGCCGGCGTCTTGGCGATGGCGAAGGCGTTTACCCAGGGGTCGAGGCCGAATCGATCGATTCTGTTGATGTTGTACACGGCAGAAGAGCTTGGACTGCTGGGTTCGCGACACTACGTTCGAAACCCGACCGTGCCGCTCGAGAAGTGCGTTGCCATGATTAACATGGACATGATCGGCCGGCTGAACAAGGATCGGCTGGATGTTGGGGGGATGCGGACCGGGGAGGGAGTTGAGGCGATGGTGGAGCGTCTTGCCTCGAAGTACGACTTGAAGATCCGTGACGGCGGAGGAGGAAGTGGGCCGTCCGATCACACGCACTTCTACAGGAACGACATTCCGGTCCTGTTCTTTTTCACGGGGATACACAAGCAGTACCACAAGCCGGATGACGATACGCATTTGATCAACACCGAAGGCGCCGTGCGCGTCATGCGATTGGTGGCGGACTGCATTGACGAAATCGACGCGCGGCCGGAACGGCCGGAGTTCTCGGCCGACCGGCGTCGTGCGGCGATCGCGCGGCAGGATGCGGATGATGACAGGGACGCGCCGCGGGTTGCGGCACGAGGGCGGGCCGGCGATGCTCCTCCGGCGGGCGATCGCGTTCGCCTCGGCATCGTGCCGGTGCAGGATGACGAGAACCTGGTTGTGGGACGTGTTGTCGACGGCACGCCCGCGGCCCGTGCGGGGATCAAGGCTCGAGATCGGATTGTTCGAATCGGCAACAAGCGGATTCGCTCTTTGAAGGATGCCCGGGAGGCACTCGGCGGATTCAAGCCGGGCGATTCGACCGCTATTCGAGTGATGCGCGACGGCGAGCGGGTTCGGCTGAAGGTTCAGTTCGGTGAGGCCGAAAAGCCGGCCGCCGTGGCCAAGGCTCCGGACGGTCGAATCGTCGAGTCCGTGGCCGGGCTGGCGCGGCAACTCTTGGCGCTTCGCAAGTTGACGGCGTCCGACAATGCCGGCGACGCACCCAGCGTTTGGGTGGCTCGAGGCGATGATTCTGTGATATTGACGTTTGTTTTCGGCGGTATTTCCGCCATGCATGGCCCGGCGAGTCGGGGCGAACGGGTCAGTTCGCCGGAGGACGGTGTTTCGGCCATCGCGGATTTCGCGGCGGGCTGCGACGCGGGCTTTTCGATTTCCACGCGATTGACGGACCGCGTTCTCGTGATTCGGGCGCAGCGCAAGGATGGTTCGTCGACGGCTTCGGGACCCTCGCGCGATCGATTCGACATGGCCGCGGCGGACCCAACGAAGAAGAAGGCGAAGAGAGACAAGAAGAAGAAAAAAAAGGCGGACGTGAAGGTTGTCAAGAAGGCAAAGAAGAAGAAATCGAATCCGCGTGCAGACCTGTTGGATGACGATGCCCCGGTTTCAAGCATGCCGCCGGTTCGACTGGAGATCATGCCGAGCTACGGCATGTCCGAGGGGCCGGGTTACGAGATCTCGGGCGTGATCGAGGGCGGGGCGGCGGCGCGGGCCGGGATGAAGGACGATGATCGCATTCTGAAGATCGGCTCGCACAAGATCATGGATATCCACAGCTACATGGACGCCCTGCGGAATTACCGGCCCGGCGACACGGTCGAGGTGACGGTTCTGCGCAACGGCAAGAAGATCAAGTTGAAGATCACCTGCAAGGGCTCCAAGCCGCGCGAGGCCGCTTGATTTTCTTTCCGATCGACCGGGCCGTCTCGCACCCCGAAAAAATCGGCGCGATTCCTGGAATCTTTCGGGCGGCATCGCTCTCGCGGGCCCGCCTGTTTGACCGATTGCGCATCGGATTCCGAAGTCCAGCCTGTCAACTGCCGTTGTGTTCGGGCGTCTTCTCGCGATAATGTCGCGACCCCATGAATCGGTTTCACCCCTGGTTCGCGGGTCGTGGCGGGCCACAGTGTCTCCTGCCTAGCGAGCAAGGGCGGAGGTGGCACGGCCTGCGTAGCGGATGTTTCCGGTTTTTGCAACCGGTTTCGAATGTCTCACAGGAATTGGCATGGCGGACCGATCGATCGAAGGTGTGGAGGTGTTTGAACGGGTCCGCTCGCTTCTGGCGGGACCCGATGACGCACCGCTGCGCGCGTTTCTCGCCGATTTGCACGCGGCCGACGTTGCGGATTGCCTCGAACAGGTGGAGGAAGAGCAGCGGTCGCGGATTCTGTTTCTGTTGCCGCCGCGAACGTGTGCCGAGGCGATCGTTCTTCTGGAGGACGCCGTCCGGTCGGACGTGCTGGACGATCTGACCGACCAGGAGGTGTCCGACGTCCTGAAAGAGCTTCCCGCCGACGACGCGGTGGACGTCCTGGACGAGCTGGACGATGACGTCGCGGACAAGGTTGTCGAGCAACTTCCGCCCGAGCAGAAGGCCAAGGTCGAGCCGCTGCGGATGTATGACGAGTCGTCGGCGGGCGGCATCATGGACCCGAATTTCGTGAGCGTGTCGGAAGATGCGCTGGTCGCGGATGCGATCGAAGAGATTCGGCAGGTTTCGCCCGAGGACACGGACAATGTCTTCTACATCTATTGCGTGGATGACGGCGGCATGCTGAAGGGCGTCGTTCCTCCGATGCGTCTCTTGACCGCGCGGCAGGACATGCCCGTGAAGTCACAGATGCATCAGGACCTTATTACGGTTCACGTCAACGACGATCAGGAGAAGGTCAAAAACAAGTTCGACAAGTACGACGTCGTTGCCCTTCCGGTGATCGACGACGACAACCGCATGCTCGGCATCATCACGCACGACGACGTGCTGGAGATCGCGGAGGAAGAGGCCGAGGAAGACATCTACTACATGGCGGGAACACAGGCGGATGAGTTCGCGAGCCCGAGCATCTTTCACGCGGCGAGCGTGCGGGCTCGGTGGCTGCTCCCCTGCCTCGTGGGGACATTCGTGGCGGCCGGAATCCTGTTTGTCCTGCAACCGAAGCTGGGGGCCTTCAAGGTGATCGTGTTTCCGTTCATCATTCCGATTGCGGCGATGGGCGGCAATGCCGGCGTACAGATTTCGACGGTGATCGTGAGGGCGCTGGCGACGGGCGATGCCATGGCGGGACGGTTGCGCACTGCGGCGGCCCGGGAGTTTCGCATTGCGGCGATCGTGGGGGTGAGCTCCGGGATCCTTGCGGGGCTGTTTTCGCAGATCTACCTCCATTCGATCCTCGTCCCGGCGAAAGACATGCCGCCTGATGCGCCGATTGCGATGGTAGGCATCGCGGTGGCGGCTTCGATGACGCTTGCGATTCTCGCGGCGGGTTCGTTGGGCGTCGTTTTGCCGTTTCTGTTTCGCAGGTTGGGCATCGATCCGGCCATCGCGACCGGGCCGCTCATTACCACCGTGAATGACGCCTTGAGCGCGTTCATTTTTCTGGAAATTGCGATCGCGCTGTTGCCGGCGTCAAACGTTCCGAGTGGTTCGTACGATTCGCACCCGCGGCCGCGGTGTGTCCCGACGATGAGATTCTGATAAAGCCGTCGTCTTTGCAACCGTCCGAACTCAGCGTCCGATCCGCCGGGTTGGGTCCGCTTCAAAATATCGCGCCAGGCGCTCTGAAATCCGACCGAAACTGTCTCTGCGATTTGGCCGAAATACCTGGCACGATGACTCACTGCCGGCGGGCAACCGTCGGGCCGGTGACGAGCGATGTACCGAACGACGGCCGTGCGTGGGGGGACGGCCGTCGATTTTTTTGCATCGGCCCGATTCATCGTACATTTCCGGAACAAGATCGACAGCCCCGTTGTCGTGGTGACGATACATGGACGGTTGCCGCTGGAATCCGCCCGCGTCGAAACCCATGGCCGATGCCGCACCATCCATACCGACTACGACCCAGCGCTCGACGGCGGCGTGGCCCTGGTTCGTGACTGCCGCTGTGATATCGGTCCATGCACTGCAGATCGGCACTCAATCGATCGGGAAGCCCGGATTCGGGGTCGATTTCGAGCTTCTCTACACCGTGTCCGCCCTCTGGGGCGAACACGGGAATCCGTATGACGACGCGGCACTCAAGGAGGCCTGGCGCGCGGTCGGCGATCCAAGGTTGCCGGAACCGGGGCGTCCGATCACGCCGAACGTGTATCCGTTAACGGTCGCGCCGCTGATTCGGCCGTTGACATACGTGCCGTTCGCAGCCGCGATCGTGATTTGGTCCGGTATCATTCTGGCGAGCGAGGCGTGGCTGATGCTGTACATCCTGCGGTCGGCCGCGGCGGGCCCCGGATGCGCGGTTCGCCGGATACCCATTGCGCTGGCCTTGACGGCGCTGATGCTGTCGTATCCGGTCCGACTCAATCTCGCGAGCCTGAACATCGGGATGGTCGCGGCGGCATTGGGGATTTACGCCGTGCAGAACGGGCGACGCACCTGGCTCGCGGGAGCGGCGTTCGGGCTTTCATTGGTGAAGTACTCGGTGACCGGGCCCCTGGGGCTCTTGCTGTTGTGGCGAAGGCAATATCGGTTGCTCGGTGTGGCGCTGGCGGTGCAGGTTGTTCTGGTGTGCGTCGCGACGTGGGGTGGCGGCTACCGTCATCCGCTCGAATGGGTCGGGGCGATGCGTGCCGAGGTGGCCCATTCCCTGTCGCCGGGCGCGATCAACGCCCACGATGCCATCGCGGGCGGGCCGATGCACCTCGGTTTTCGAAGTCTGTGGCACCGGGTTGCACCGGCACACGACGCCTGGCACTGGCCGCTCGTGGTGCTGATCGTCGGGTTGGGGATTGCTCGTGTCATGCAATCGCCGCGCGACGAAACCGAGCGTGTGCGCCGTTTCGACCTGACGGCGGCGGCGGTGCTGTCCGTGACCCTACTCTCGTTTTATCACCGGGCGTACGACCTGATTCCCCTCATGGTGTTGGCTTGCGCCTGGTTGGTCCGGCCGGCTACCGATGGCGGAGTCCGGTCCTTCGGCGAGGTCATGACGTGGGCGGCGCTGATCTGGACCGTCACGCCCGGCCTGTGGGCGGGATGGGACAGTTCGTCGAGTGGTGTCTGGGTGCAGATGCTGGTACAGCCGGCTTGCGCCTGGAGCACGCTGGGGTTCTGCCTGTTGCTCACTGTCGCTCATCGGGGCCCACCGAGCGCGGACTCGAGCTTGGCCAAACGCCGGGCGACCTTTTGATTGGGTTCGATGTCCAAAGACCGCCTGAAGTGTACCGCTGCTTCTTCTCGGCGGCCTAGCGACTCGAGTGCCAAACCTAGATTGAAATGGGCCATTGCGTAGCGCGGCATCAGGCGAATGACCTCGCGAAAGCGCTCGACCGCCTGCAGGTGGTCTCCCCGTTGCATCAACGCGGTTCCCCAATTCAATTGTGCCTGTGCGCCGATCGCCGAGTGCTCCACCGAACGTTCAAATTCGGCGATTGCCTGGTCCAAATCGCCGCGACGGGCCAGCGCGGTTGCGAGCAGCGCCCGAGTCGGACCCTGGTCCGGTCGACGATCCAGGGCGCGCCGGAGGTGTTGAATCGCATCATCCATCAGGCCCTCAGACAGCAGCAGAACGCCCATTTCCGAGTGGGCGCTGATCAAATCATGGTCAAGATGCAAAGCCTCGTTCAAATGTTTCCTCGCGAGTCCGGATCTGCCGGTGTACATGTACGCCGTACCGAGCTTTCTCTGGATGGCGGCGTCCTCGGGGCGCACTTCTGCGACGATCATCAAGTCAGGAATTGCGCCGGCGAAATCGCGGCCCACAAGAAATCGGTCTGCGCGTTCGCGACAAAGTTCGGAACTCGTGCCCATCGAAACCACCTCAAAGCGCAGCGGATCAGGCACCGCAAGTGTTGCAGAAAGTCGTCGCGACTTGGAAACCGCCTCCTCGGCCCGTTGCGAGTCGTTCGAACGCATGTACCCTTGAGCCAGCGCGGCGAACAGGGGCCCATCGTTCGGGGCCAATTGGGCCGCCCTTTTAAGATGCTCGAGTGCCGAGTTGATGTCATTCAACGAGATAAGAATCTGCCCCAAGCTGCGATGGGCAATGGCCAAATCCGGATCGAGTTCCAGGGCTTTTTCATAGGCCCCTACGGCTTTTTTCAATCGACCCTGCCGGGCGAGCACCTCACCCATCCGGAAGTAAATGGTGGGATAATCCGGGCTGATTTGCGCAGCCTCGTTCAGCAGGGAAATAATCTCATCGACTTCGGCGTTCTGAGACTCACGTATGATCGCCAAATGGTAGGGCCAACGCACGTCGGCCGGCGCCAGTGCTCGAGCAATCCGATAGCAGATCGCGGCGTGGTCATAAAGTTCGTGCGCGTCGCAGGCCGCGCCGAACTTCCCCCAGGCATCGGCGGATTCCGGTTGGCTTATTACGGCCTCCCGCGTCCGGCGAAGAAGCGCCGCGACCCGAGGTTCCATATCGCTGAGATCAGGATCGGGAACGTCCGGCGCGGGCGGTTTGGGATTTGAATCCTCTTGTGAAGTGCATGCGGCAACACCTGACAGCACAGCCGCCGCCGTTACGAAGGCCAAAGCGGTCAACAGTCGCCGGCTCATCGTTCCGGCTCCCCTGTTCCTTGAACGAGTTCGACGTACCGGTCCACAGGGGAACCGGGGAAGCGCTCCAGCAGTCCGTCCGGCCATCTCACGTCAATTCGCTCGACACGCGTGTGGCCGCCGACTCCGAAGTGAGCTCGCGGATCGTGGCTCGACAAGTAGCCGTGTCCTCGATTGATCGTTCGGCTGAATCGACGCTCTCCGCAGAACACGGTGATTTTCGCGCCGATCGCGTCACGGCGCAATTGCGGGCTCGTTGCACGGACACCGAGCCAGTGACCTTTGCGCGGGGCATCGTTGCGATAAAGGCGGGCGGACCCTTGTATGTTGTTGATGAGCACGTCAATGTCGCCATCCGAATCAATGTCCCCTGCCACGAGCGCCCGCGAGATTTCAATCGGATCGCACACGGAAGCCATAGGCGTCCCGAGCAGTTCAAACCGGCCGTTTCCGTTGTTCATGTAGAACAAGTTCGGTTCCGCGAAGACATCCCAGGGTGGCGGAACCGTTGCCCCCGGCAAGGGATTGCCGCGCGCGACCCGACCGTTTACGACTAAGAGATCCAAATCACCGTCCAGTTCCACATCGAATGCCGCCGTTCCGAAGCCCGTATAGCTCATACTCGATGCGGCGAGGCCCGCGAGCCCGGTCCCGTCGATGAAACCTCCCTGGGCTTTGGTGTTTCGATACATCGTGTTGCTTTCGTTCGCGAGGTGGGTCACATAGAGGTCGGTCGAATCGTTGCCGTCCAGGTCGGCGGCCACGACGCCCATGCCGGCCTCCGCCTTGCCGTGGGCGTTGTACGCCGCACCCAGCAAGAGCGCTGACTCCCGAAACGTTCCGTTCCCCTGATTGATCCAAAGATGATTTGCATATGCGTCGTTTGCAACGTAGACGTCCGGCAGTCCGTCCGAATTCAGGTCGTCGCACACCACGCCTAGTCCGGCGGCGGATTCCGACGTGATTCCCGACCTGGCGCTGACGTCAGTGAACGTCCCATCGCCGTTGTTATGAAGCAACACGTCCGAGGACGGTCGAAATGACTCCGGGCCGCAATAGTCCGGCCGACCGGCTCGATCCACACATCGCTTCGAGTCTTCGTATTTCACGTACTGTGTAACGAACAGGTCGAGAAAGCCGTCGCAATCGTAGTCCAGAAAGGCAGCCGAGCAGGACCAACCGGGGACCGCGATTCCCGATGTCGCGGTAATGTCCTCAAAAGTCCCGTCGCCTCGGTTTCGATACAGCCGATCCGGGCCGAAATTGGTGACGTATACATCGGCGTCTCCATCGTTGTCTATGTCCCCGACCGCGACACCCATGCCGTAGCCTGCGTCTCCCAGGCCCGACGATGCAGTCACATCGGAAAAGCGGCCGTTCGCCTCCTGGCGATACAACCGATTCCTCGGACCGTCCGGCCCGACATCTCTCCCCAGATTGGCCGTCCCCGTTGTGAGGTAGATATCGAGCTTGCCGTC
>JAPULF010000467.1 GCA_027295245.1 Planctomycetota bacterium | reverse complement strand
AGCACGAGTTCTCGGGGCGCAACGGCTGTGACATCAATGGTTAGTTTAATGAAAGTGCGAGAATACGATTGAGTTGATGACACTGGTCAACTCATTCGCCGCACCTTCACCGCCGGCATCAGCTCTCCATGCCATTGAATGGCAGCAACCGCCTCTCTGCTGACCGATTTGGTTTGCCAGAATTTCGCGCTAAATCTCGCTCTGGGTGTCGGCCGGTAACTTTGTCCAGTGAATTTCTTAGGCGAGGACGCGTTGCTTCAATCGCAGAAATTCACCGAGTGACCAAGCCTGGAACGGGCAACCGGCGGGCGTGTGGGGCGGATCACCGTGGGCGATCTCGGAAATATGGCCCAGTCCAGCCGTTTGAAGATGTGCTTCGAGCGGCGGAAGGAACTTCTCGCGAGCCGCTTGTTTCGCCTTCGTCGTTGTTCCGCGCACGCGGACCCAGGCCTCGACGAAGATGCCTAACAGCCAGGGCCAGACGGTTCCCTGATGATAGGCACGGTCGCGCTGCGCGACGTCTCCGCGATAACGGCCAACATAACCCGGTTCGCCCGGGGCAAGTGATCTTAGGCCCAGCCGAGTCAACAACTGTTGCTCAGCCAAGTCGACAACGCGTCGCGCCCGTTCCTCGTCCAAGAGCATGAGTGGCAGGCCGCCGACGGCGAGAACTTGATTCGGCCGCAGAGATGCATCAACGACCCCCGCCTGATGATCGACATCCACGACGTCATACAGGCAACCGCGATCGGGGTTCCAAAACCGAGAGGTAAAGGCAGCACGGGCTGCTTCAAATGGCGATTGCCAGTGTGGATTGAACTGGCTGCCGATCCATAACGCGTTCAGCCACAGGGCTTGCACTTCCACCGGCTTGCCGATGCGTGGTGTGACGATCCAATCGCCCACCTTGGCATCCATCCACGTCAGTTGCACGCCGGGCTCTCCCGCCGCCAGCAGACCATCGTCGTCGCAACAGATAGAATACCGCGTTCCGCTCGTGTAACCCGCCAGAATCGCTTCGATCGCGGCTTGCAGTGTTTGGCGATCGTCGGGCGACAGATTCCTCACCGTCCAGGATTCCTGCAGAAATTCGTGTACGACGACAACGAACCACAGCGAGGCATCGACGGAATTGAATTCGGGCGTTCCGCCGTCATCCGGAAAGCGGTTGGGAAGCATGCCTTCGGATACTGTGTTTGCCCAGGCGAGCAGGATCTCACGGGCCGCGTCCAGCCGCCCGGTGGCCAAACACAAGCCGCGCATGGCAATGAACGTATCCCGGCCCCAATCGGTAAACCACGGATAACCGGCGATGATGGTCTGGCCGGAATCGCGACGAACAAGACACGCGTCGGCAGCGCGCTCAAGCGGCGAAGCGAATTGACCGCGCCGCGTCCGCTCGTTAGCGGCCAGTTCTTGGAAACACTGCTCTGCCGACTCGCCAGGCAGCGGAACGTCTCGCTCGCCGCTTGTCGCCCGCAGCAGTAGAACGGCGCGGCCGGCCGTCAGGTCCCAATGAAACTCGCCGGGTGAGGCCAGATCCTCCGTGTCATCGAGGCCGCGCTGCCGCTCGGCCTCGTACAAAAAGTTTCGATACCACAACGGATGATGGTCGTACCTGGCGTTGGACCACGCCCAGATCGTCGGGGAATGTGCATACGGTTGCCAAACGATTCGGCCGTCGATCTGCCGCGCGTCGAACGAGAAGTCCGGGTTTTCGTGAGCCAGACTATGGTAGTCGCGACCGGACAGGAACGGCCGCAGGTGCAACTGCGCCCCGCCGCTTCCTTCCCGCAATCGCCAGGCCAGGGCCACGGTGGAATGGCCGCGCGGAACAAACAAGTCGTGCTCGACAACGGTCCCATCTTCCAATTGAAACGTCCACGTCGGCCACGGTTCCCGGCCAAATTCCACGAGTCGTTTCTCGCCGTCGGGCGCGACAACGTCAGGTGCGTAGAGTTGAGACGAGATGGCAAATGTACCGGCGTTGGTCTCTACCCAGGCGTCGAATCCGTTGACCAAAACGAAGCGGCCCGTTGGCGGTGTGGTGGCAACCAACAGTAAGGCGTGATAACGACGCGTGCGTCGGCCCGACACCGTTCCGGAAGCGAACCCGCCCCGGCCATCGGTTTCCAGCCACTCCGCGGCAGGATCGAATGAGATTGTCATGCGATATTGCCCAATCTTCAGGCATCGGCAACAGGCTGTGCTTATCCACCTTCGGTAAAACCCGGATACAGGCACATGCCGCCGTCGACAAACAGGCTTTCCCCGTTGATGTAATCCGCCTGATCGGATGCCAGCCATACGGCGACCCGCGCGACGTCATCTGGCTCGCCAATCCGCTTATAGGGAATCAACTTCATCAGATCGTTGTATGCTTCGGGCGTGCTCCAAGCCGCCGTGTTGATCGGCGTGCGAATGGCGCCCGGACAAATGCTGTTGACGCGGATGCGATGCGGAGCCAATTCCTGCGCCAGACTTTTCATCATCATCATCACGCCGCCCTTCGACGCGGCGTAGTTCACGTGGCCGGCCCAGGGAATCACTTCGTGTACCGAGCTAATGCAAAGGATTTTGCCGGCGGCACAGGAAACCGATTCGACCACGCCCCGGCGTTTGAACTCACGGATGGCTTCCCGCGCGCACAGAAACTGGCCGGTCAAGTTGACGTTGATGACCGTATTCCACTGCTGCAAGGTCATTTCATCGATCGGTGCGTCTTGCTGCAGGCCGGCATTGTTGACGAGGATATCGATGGTTTCGAATTCCTCCCGCACGCGGCGAAACATGGCCTGGACCTGATCCTCCTGCGAGACATCGGCTTTCACGGCGATCGCGCGACCGCCGAGCGACTGAACAAGTTCGACCACCTCGGCGGCCGGCGAATGCTCAGAGTCAAAGGGGTAGTTTATGGCCACTGCGGCACCCGCGGCAGCCATCGCCGCGGCGATCGACTTGCCGATTCCCGAACTGGCGCCGGTCACCAGGGCCGTTTGTCCGACGAGCAGCCGTGGCGGTCCGCATTGCGGCAGCGTGACGCCGGGCAATGACGAATTGTCCTCGCTCTTCATGTTTCTTTCCTTTCTCAACCCGCTGCAATCAACGCACCGCTTCGCGTCTGGGGTGCAGCAGCTTGGCCACCAGGGCCGTCCAACCGGTTTGATGCGACGCCCCCACGCCGCGTCCATTGTCGCCGTGGAAATATTCGTAGAACAAGAGGTAATCTCGAAAATGCGGATCGTCCTGCATGCGGGAATGATGGCCGAAGACCGGACGCCGACCATCGCTGTCCTTCAAAAAGATCCGCGACAGCCGCCGCGACAATTCGCACGCTACGTCGTTAATCGTCACGTACGTGCCCGATCC
>JAPULF010000466.1 GCA_027295245.1 Planctomycetota bacterium | reverse complement strand
TTGCGTCATCGGCGTCGTCGCGTGGGCGGCCTACCTCGAAAGCTACTGGCTGAGGGGCACGGAACCGGCCGAGCGGCTCCTCTTGGGCCTCGCCGCGCTCTGCCTGTTGCTGCCGGTGGACAGGTTCGCCCGCTTCGTCTTCGGGGTGGAGCAGACGCTACAGTATCAGACCTACGTGATCGGCGTCGTGCTTACGGTCGCGGTGTTCATCATCCAGAAGACCAAGACCGTCCGCCAAGCGGGATGATCGGGTATTGTGATTGGGTGTGATTTCACACTAACCCAAACCCTCCCCTTGAGCGGGAGGGGTAATCCCATCCCCGCGTGGCGAGCTTATGGCACGGCACTGTATTGTTCGTGGCGTAAGCATGGACGATGACACCCCCCGGTGGCACCATTGAGGATGATGTCGATATCACGAATCGTCATATTTTCTACCTGAGAACCATCGAGATCATTTCCAAGGATTGATGTCGAGCCCGTGTTCGATGACAAAAGCCCATGGCGATCGGCTTCGTCGGCGCAATTTCCGTAATGTGGATGCAAATTTCGATCAGCGGAAGGATCCAACTTTCCGGATTGGGCGCTCGGCTTCCGGTAGCAATTCCGACAACGCGACCGAGCGGCCTTCGGATGACGAGCGGCCGGCGGCAAGAACGATGGCGAGCGGGACCATCGCCTGGTGCCCGTCGATTTCCGGCACGCCATCGCCCTGGACGGCAGCGGCAAAATCTTCCAACTCCGTGGACAGATGGTCGTTCGGCTCATACTCGATCGGCGATGGCTTGGTCTCGCCGGTTCGCTGCAGGCGCAGTCCGTCGTTGTCCATATCGAAGAAGGCATTGGCTTTTGTTCCGTGCACGGCCAGCGTGAACCGACGGGGCGAAATATAATTGGCCGCGACATAACCGATGGCGCCGGAGGCAAATCGCATAAGAACAGCCGTGACGTCCTCGACGTCGGGCTCGGTTTCGAGTCGATTGAAGTAAGCCGAGACGTCACTTGCCGGACCCAGCAGATAGAGCAGATTATCGATCTGATGGATGCCAATCTGCATCAGGCATCCGCCAGGAATTTCCGTCGGATCGGACCGCCAGAGACCGGGTTTCAACTTCAGGCCGTTGTCATTGGAAAACACACCCTCGGCTAGGCTCACTCGGCCCAACTCGCCACCGTCGATCAGTCGACGCAGGTGACGCAGAGCACCATGGCGACGGTAGGAATGGCCGACCGCCAGCACCACGCCGGACGCCTCGCAAGCCCGGATCATGGCGCGTCCGTCCTCCAGCGTATTCGAAATGGGTTTCTCCACGAAAACGTGCTTGCCCGAGCGCGCGGCCGCTTCGGCACCTTGACGGTGGGCGGAGTTGGGTGTGGTCAGGATGACGCCGTCGAGATCGTCGAGCGCAAGCATCGCCTGGTATGATTCGACGGCCTCGCAGTGGAATTTGGCCGCGAAATCAGCCGCCTTGTCCTCGCTTCGAGTGAAGCATGCGCGCAGATCCAATTTGTCGCTTTTGACGATGACGCCGGCCAGCACGTCCGACCACCATCCGATACCGACAATTCCGACTTTCACCTTATCCATGACGCGATCGCTTATTGTTCAATCTCGAAGGTGATCGCGCCGATCAGATCCGGTCTTCCATCTCGTCGAGAAACAGACGGACCAACGCGTTCCATTCGTCGGAGTGGCGGCGAAAGGAATAATGCCCGCCCTCTTCGACCAGAATCAGGCGCGAACCCTCGATGGCCGCGTGTAGATCCTCGGAGAAGTAAAACGGCACCGTGGCGTCGTCGCGCGTACCGATGACAAGCGACGGATTTTTGATCTTGTGCAACTCGTCGAGCCGGTCGTGGGCCATGGTCATGTCGAGGCGGGCGGCCAGTATCTCCGGCGGCGCGATGGTCTCGAGCGAACGTTTCTCGATCTCCATGACCCGGTCTAGATTGTAGCGAAACTGCATGGCGCCGTTGGTGAACAAGGAACTGATCTTGACGTACGCCTCTTGTCCTTCGGACAGGGCGATTTCCTTGCGTGCGGTTTGAACGCGGCGCACGTACTCGTCGGCCTTGGTCCAGGTGTTGGAAAAGATGCAGCAGCGCAGCCGGTCCGGATGATCGATCGCCAGATTCTGCAGAATGGCTCCGCCAGTCGACGTGCCGGCCATGTGGGCCTTTTCGATCCCAAGGGTGTCCATCATGGCGATCACATCGCCGGCGATTGCCTCGGTCGAGTACTGATCCAATGGCGTCCGGTCACTTTCGCCAGCGCCACGATGGTCGAAGGAGATACATCGGTACCGTTTCGAAAACTCCGCGACTTGATATTGCCAAGCGTTCAACAATCCGACCAGACCAGAAATGAAAATAAAGGCGGGTCCATCACCCACCTCTTCAACGTTAAGCGTGATGTGACCGACATCCATTCTCGCCATATTTTGCCTCTAATATTGCCGATTAATCCGAGTTCCCGGTTGACGCCGAGATCGAATCGAGATTGGCACACGACGCCCTCGCAAGCAACAAAGTTGGATAGTCGGACGATGGAATGCCGCCCCGGATGTTGGCCGTAGCGACTTCCAACGACGTCTGGCCATGCCATCACGACCGGGGTAAGAGATCTTGCCGATCTCACCTGCCCGTATGCTGGATCCGAGCGGTCTCGGTCGCCCACGGTAGCCGTGCAAGCGTTCCGTCTTCATCAGCACCCAGGAGCCGGTTGTCGCCGACCACATCGGCCGTCAGGATCGCCGCGATGCTGG
>JAPULF010000465.1 GCA_027295245.1 Planctomycetota bacterium | reverse complement strand
CAACTGGTACGGCGTACACTTGGCCACCATCGCAGCGCTGACCGTGGCCACCGCGTGGGCCTGGCATGCGGGAGGGTGGACCACCCAGCCAAATCCTCGGAAGTAGCGTGTGAACGCGGGTTCCGTTTTTTTCTGTATTCGCGGTTCGTCGGCGTCTCGCGAGTCCCTCGGTCGGCCAACGTCGCGCGTCATCCGGTGAATGAAGGTCAGGATCGGGCTTGCGTAGCGCCGAACAAGCGGCTCCAAGTGCTCGCGTCGCCCCGGCGCCACTTGCGTCATCAACCATTCGTCCGGAGTTCGACCCGAATTCATGCCGGTCACACGCCTTCCATAAGCTTCTATGCGCCGGACCCGCCGCGTGTTGAATCGTCCACGGACAAATCTCGGCCGTGCCCAATAGTTATTCTAGCTCATTATTGAGCCAAGAGTTGCCGCGGCTCCCGCTCGGCGGTCCGCCTCGGCGTTCGGTTCGTGAAAGAGATAGGAATAGCGCCGAAGCCTCGGGTGGTCGGGTGCGCGTGGACCCGGACCGCCGGCGTCAACGTCCCGACGGACGGCGGCGACTGCTGCTTTGGGCCCCCAATGTTGCGGCGACCTGCTGCGGCGCACCCGCAATCAGCGAAGGCTTCTGCGCGGGGTATGACCGGAGGGGCCGGAGCTTTTCGGCGACACCAGGAGCCAGCGTTGCCGGAACGCCCGCACGATCACTCTTGCGCCCTTGTCTATTACCATATCACCTGCGGCGGGGCGGGCTTGCCAGACATGGCGGTCTATCGCGACTCGGCCGCCGTCCGGGGATACGGTCGCGATGACGCGTCCGATGCGTCCGACGACCTGTTTCGGCGAGGGCAGAAAGGTGCCGCACTCGGGGCACTTGTCATGGTCGGCGCCGGAAAGGTCGTAGCCGCAGGCTTGGCAACGGCCCTTCGGAAAACGTCTGTCCAGCCGCCAAAGCGCTGTGGTGACGACGAAGGCCAGGAAGACCGGCAGCCACATCGGTATGATGATCACGCTCTTGAAAACCCCCGAAGTGCTCGTCTGATAGATTGGGTAGAACGGCGGCCCATGGACGGAAACGTAGTACGTGTCATGGACCCTGGGCGAGGGTTTTCCCATTTGGACGATCACGAAGGCTCCGTTGCCCAACTGGGAGCGCCATGCACCGCCCGCGACGAGGCGATTGAAGGGCGCAGTCCGGAACAGGCTGACCAGGAGCGCGACTGCGAGGACGGCGCTTAGAAAAACTCCGATCCATTTGGCGGCTCGGCGGAGTCGGGTGGGTCGACGTCTTGTCATTAGTGTCCTTCGCTGCCGAGTCGCTCAAGTCGATCCGCTACGATTTCGCGGACCCTCCTGCCTCGATCATACCTGAGCAGAATTGCGATCTGCTTTGCCAAGGGTGGCAAGGGCTTTCGAGCAATGGCGCTCGGCGGCCTCAATATCACCTTTCTTCCGCCTCAACTCGGCGATGTCGTGGAGCAGTCTCGCAATGTACTGGTGCTTCAGGCCGAGGTCGTGCTCGGTTCTTAGCATCGACAGGGCCTTCTGGTACGCGTCTTCGGCAGCCTCTTCGTCGCCTTTATCATAATCGCGTCGGCGGCGTGCGTGTCTAACCGAGTGGGCGGTTCAATCATGGCGGACGATAGCGGCGGCGGATCGAGCGGCGGCGTCGAAGGTACGGCCGGCGGCGGTATTGGAAACGGTGGTCCGGTCTCCGCGGGTGCGACGCCCCATCCCGGTGACGCCGAAAACGTCGCAAACAGGTTTTATATTAAGACAATTGTCGATCCAACTTTGTTGTCTCGAGTGCGTGGAATCGATCGCATCGGGGAACTACCCGCTCACCCTCGAGCGAACCGCGCTCTTCCATCCGAGCAAATGCATGGCGGCCGAGGGCCGCGTGACCTTTGCACACTGAATGAAGCAAGCCATGACCTCAAATGGGTTAACGAAAGCGCGGGCTCGAGTTTGTGCTTCCAAGGCTTGGCCGAGGACGGCCAAGTGGCCGCCCGCGAGCAACGCCTGATAGAGCGGCTGAGGGTCCGTTTATGGGGGTTGGGATTCCGCACCCGAGCGTGTACAATAACGCGAAGGAGCCGGAACATGTGGGAGCGTGTGTCCGAGAACTCGGACGCTGCGAACGAAGCGAAACCACGTATAGAATCTGTTGGCAGAGGGAGTAACCAAATGCGTCGATATCTGTTCGTTCTCATGGGTTTGGTCTGCGGACTGACAACGCCCCTCGCGGGCGAAGACTACGTGCCGACCGGCGAAGAGACCACGCTGGACTATCCGCTCGATCCGCCCGAGTCTTACAGTTTCGACAGCGGCGTGATCGGAAACGGCGCTTCGCTGCCGGTGACCACGAATACGCATGTCATCAGAATGGAAGGGTCCCATCTGATTCGGGTCTACTTCGGCGAGACGCAACTCGAGCAGGGCAGCTTCATAAGAATGACATCACTGCTGGACGGCGAAGTTCAGGAGTTGGACGCCGCGGACCTCGCGATGTGGCACAATGCGTCGGCCTATTTCAACGGGGACGAAGTCACGGTGGAACTCGTGGCCGGTCCCAAGACCGTGAACAATCGTTTCGTGATCGAGGCCGTGGACACCATGTACTTCCGCCCCCAACCGGTCGGTGGAGCGGGACAATGCGGTATTTGCGGCGGGGACAACCGCGTTCCGTCCGACGAAGACTGGGCCTGCCGACTCTTTCCGGCCGGCTGTACCGCGTCGGTGTATCACACCGACAGTTGCCTCGTGTCCGCGGGGCACTGCATCGTCGGCGGAGCGATGGTCGTTCAGTTCAGGGTTCCGAATTCGG
>JAPULF010000464.1 GCA_027295245.1 Planctomycetota bacterium | reverse complement strand
ATGGATGCCGGCCGACCACCCCACACGCGTTCTGCCGCTTCAAACGCCGGTTTTTGCAAGATCAGAACGCCGCCTAAACAGTTTCTTAACACAAACCAAGCAAATGTTTCTCAAAGCCTTTTGGCAACGAGCGGCCGGTCCGGCGGATCGAATTGCTCCGATGTCAGCCGTCGCCGGCCTTGCCCGGTCGGTCTCCCATCGCCGCAAACACCTTTTGGGTATCGATGCCCACGACCAGTTGTCGAAACCAAACGCCGCGGCCTTCCGAACCCTGCCCGGCGACTTGAAACCAGAATTCCCGAATGGCTTCACTGCGGACGTGCGAAGTCAGGTAGACCGTCATGTCGCGATACCCGCCCTCGTCGTCGGCAAGGAATTCGTCCGCCGTCCGGCAGATCGTGGAGACAAACGAGGCCCGATCGCGGACGGAGTATGCCGCTTCATCCTCTCCGGCTATCGCGACGAGATGTTCGGCCTCGTCGGGCGAGATGCACGCCAGTCGCGATAACGACGTTTCGATGTCCTGGCGATAGACCTCGGTCGAGTATCGCATGGCAAGGATGACGCGTTCGGGATCAAAACTCTCTGTGCCCACCGAATAGTCTCGTGCGTCCGGCCCCGTTCGACCGACATGCCGTCGTTTCGAACTTGACGGATCGTCGGTGGATTTGTGGACCGGACCCGCGCATCATGTCAAACTCGTGTTCGGACCGCAATCTGGAGCCCCTCGATGTCCTCGCCACCGACCGGAATCAACGCGATTCGTAGCGACCGAATCGTCGAAATCAGGTGGGGTCCGGATCATATCGGCCGTTATTCCAACAAGCTTCTGCGCACCTCGTGCGCCTGTGCCCAGTGCGTGGACGAGATGACGGGGCGCCGCATCCTCGATCCCGACACGGTCCAGGAGGACATAGAGATCACCGATATGCAACTGGTCGGCAATTACGCCGTCAAGTTCAGCTTTTCGGACGGACACAATACCGGCATCGCCACCTGGGCGCATCTGCGGGGCATTTGTCCGTGTCCGAAATGCGGTTGATGGATGGCCATGCAGATTGCAAACAAATCGACTCGCTCAGGCGGCTCCGCCGCAGTTTTTGCCCTGATAGGCCTGCCCTTCCTCGGGTTCGGCTGCTTCATGGGCCATAAGAGCGTTTTGCTCCTTCTGGATTGGCACGCCGCGAAGGCATGGGTTCAGGCCGACGCCGGAATCACCTCGATCGAGCTGGAAGAGCGCGGTGGCGACGATTCATCGTCCTGCCTGGTAGTCGCGACGTACACCTATACCTACGAGGGCACGCCCTATCACGGGGATCGGGTCGGCCTGATCGCCGACGCCGACAATATCGGATCGTGGCAGGAAGACACGTTCGCCCGCTTGAATAAAAACTACGAGCGAGGCGAGCCGGTTCCATGCTATGTGGACCCGTCAAATCCGCGCCAGGCCCTGCTCGATCGCGAACTGCGATTGGGCATGCTGGGCATACACCTGCTGTTCTTCCTGATGTTCGGCGGCGTCGGCGTCGGTCTCTTGGTAGGCGGACTCGTCTCCGGGCGCAGGACGCGCGCCAAGCGGGCCCTGGAGCAGCAACATCCGGGCGCTCCGTGGTTGGCAAACCCGGCGTGGGCAAGCGGCACGATTCGGGCCGGTACGGGCTCAATCGCGATCTGGCTATGGATCATTGCGTTTTTCTGGAACGGGGTTTCCTGGGTGGTTCCGTTCATTCTGATCCCGAAGGCGATTGACGAAGGGGCCTATTGGTTCCTGGTGTTTTTGTTGTTTCCGGTCATCGGCATTGCGATCATCTACGCGGCCGTGCGCGATACGCTCGGCCATTTCAAGTTCGGGCGAAGCGTTCTCGAAATGAAGTCGAATCCCGGTGTGATCGGCGGAAACTTGCGGGGCAACCTCGTGATCGTCGGCAAGACGTCGTCGATCGGCGCGGTCAGCGTCACGTTGCATTGCAAGCGCTCGGTGACGGAGGGACACGGCAGGCACCGGACAACCAACACCGAAACCGTTTGGTCGGACGCGAAGAGCGTCGATTCGCCCGCAATGTTCGGCGGCCGGATCACTCTTCCCATCGATTTCGAGATTCCGTATTCATGCCCGGCGTTCGGCGAGCACGCCGGCGGTGATATTTCCTGGCACGTGTTGGCCGCTGCAAACATCCCGGGCGTGGACCTGGAACTCGATTTCGAGATTCCGGTCTTCAAGACCGAGGCGAGTGACCCCGCGATCGACCGCGTAAAGGTGGAGAAAGAGGGAGTCGAGTCCGCCGATCGAAACCTCGATAGGTACGAGCGCCCGGTCGCCGACACACTCGAGGTCGAGACCGATATGGCGGGAAACACCTGTTACCGCAATTCCGCCTTGCCTTCGCTCGGCATGCTTCTGTTCCTTCTCCCATTGACGCTCGGGTTTACCGGCGCGGTCGTCTTTTTCGGATGGGCGGTGATCCAAGGCAACTGGATCGCCCTGGCAGGCGTGTTTGCATTCGGGTTCTTCGACCTGATCTTCTGGGTGGTGATTCTGTCGTTTGTGGGATCGTATCACGCGCGGGTGACGCCAGACGCACTGGTCCTGGAGCGGCGATTCCTGGTGTTCAAGAAGACCCGCACCGTCTCCCTTGCGGAGATTTCCAAGGTATCCCACAAGAAATCCGTCAGCAGCGGGAAGCGGAAGTGGTTTGCGGTGCGAGTCCACCGAGCTTCCGGACGGACGGTCACGGTGCTCGGCATGATCAGGGGAGAAGTCGCGGCCAAGTGGCTCGTTCGGCAGATAGAAAAGCGCCTGCCGAAACGG
>JAPULF010000463.1 GCA_027295245.1 Planctomycetota bacterium | reverse complement strand
TTCATTTCTCCGCGGTAGTGCCGGGTTTGCGTCAGGGCGTCGAAGATGTCGGCCACCGCGAGGATGCGGGACTTGAGGGGGATCTGGTCTCCGGCCAGACCGTCGGGGTAGCCGGAGCCATCGAGTTTTTCGTGGTGGGCGGCGGCTACGAAATCGAGACCCTTCAACGGGTCGATGAACTCGATCTGCGAGAGGATCTTGCGGGAGTCGGCGGCGTGCTGCTTCATGCGCTCGAACTCGTCGTGGGTGAGCTTGCCCGGTTTCATCAGGACCTTTTCGGGGACGCCTATTTTTCCGATGTCGTGCAGCAGTCCGGCGATTCGGAGGGACTCGATCTCGTCGGGGTCGAGGTTCAGTCTTTGGCCGATGCCCATGGCGTAGTTTGCGACGTTGATCGAGTGGATCGCGGTGGTCGAATCTCGGGCGTCCAGGGCGGCGCTCATGGCGCGGACGAAGCTGTCGAATTGTCGCTTCTGCTGCAAGTGCAGCCGACTGTTTTCGAGGCTGATGCCGACCAACACCGCGATGGCGCCGATCAGCGGAACGTCGTCCTTTGTGAAATGTCCGACCTGGCGGTCCATGACCTGGAGTACGCCGTCGCATCGTCCCGACACGTGGGTGACCGGCGCAACCAGCATCGACCGCGGGTAGTAGCCCGTCGTGGCCGCGATGTCCCGGGCGAATCGCGGGTCCTGCATCACGTCATGGATGTAGAGCGTCTTGCGTTTTCCGAAGACGTGTCCGCAGATCCCCCCGTCGTCGTCGATTTCGAAACGGCCCGGCCAATGTTCGAGACCCTCGGCGACCTGGGTCCACAAGATCGATCGCTTGGGATCGTGCAAATAGAAGGACGTTCGATCGGCCTCGAAGACCAAGGTCAACTCGCGCACGATGGTCCGGATCAACTCGTGACGATCGACGATGCTGCCGATGGCCTGGCTTACCTGGACCAAAGCGTCGAGCCGTTTCCGGTCTCGCGGCCGCCCGCCGGTCAGGCGATCCGCGAGTCGTTCGCTCAATGATTCGTCCAAGACTCGAGCCTCCGTCGGGCGACCGTCGCGGACACCCGCTAACTAATCGGTTCATCGAGAATGAGGATCAAGCGTCGTGCCGGGGCCGGCAGGAATTGATGGCCCGATCAGGCCCGTCCGGATACAGATCGGGACGGCATGGAATACGCCAACAGGGATTCTTGAAGCCAGTCGGGCGGGACCCTTTTATCGGGCGCCGGCGTCGAGTACGAGGTGGATCAGCAGGGCGTTGGTGCTGCCGGGCTCGTCGAGATGGGTGCCGGCGACGACGACGATCAGGTCGCCCGGCTCGGCCATTCCCCGAGAAATCAGCATTGCGTCGACGTCCTGGAGCATGGCGGGAACCGCGGGGTCGCGCTTCATTTGGACCGGCAGGACCCCATAGTACATGGCCATGCGGCGGCACACGCTTTCGTCGGGCGAGAGGCCCACGACCGGTTGATCCAGTCGATGCTTGCTGAGCAGCCGGGCGGTGTTGCCCGACTCCGTCCAGACCGCGACCAGCTTGGCGCTCAGTTCGCGGGCCAGCAGGCTGGCGCCGATCGCGACGGCCGTCGTCACTCGTCGCATGGCGGGCGATCGGATCTCGGGCCGTTGCAGCGAACTGGCCAGGAACCGCTCGGTCTGCTCGCCTACGCGCGCGATCATGCGGAGGGCCTGTTCGGGAAATCGTCCGATGGCCGTCTCGGCGCTCAGCATGACGCAGTCGGCCGAGTCGAAAATCGCGTTGGCAACGTCGCTGACTTCGGCGCGGGTGGGCACCGGGCTGTCCACCATCGACTGTAGCATTTGCGTGGCGATAATGACCGGCTTGCCCGCATTCTGGCAGCGGCGCGTAATGTTCTTCTGTATGAGCGGTACGCTTGCGAGGTCCATCTCGACGCCCAAGTCACCGCGGGCCACCAGCACCGCGTCCGCGGACTCGATGATCTCGTCGATGTGTTCCGTGGCCTGGGGGGTCTCGACCTTGGCGACCACGCGACATTCCGTTCCGGCGAGCGGCATCATCTCCCGAACCGCCTGCAGGTCGGCGGCGGACCGCACGAACGAAACCGCGACGTAGTCCACCCTGTTTTCCAGCGCCCAGGCCAGATCAACGCGGTCCTTGTCGGTCAGGGCCGACATCGCCAGGTCGCTGTCCGGTAGATTCACGCCCTTTCGGTCGCTGATACGCCCGCCTACTTCGCATTTGCACGTCAGGCGATCGCCGCTGATGGACACGACGCGGAGCCGCACATTGCCGTCGTCGATCAAGACCTGATGGCCCTCGGCGACCTCGCGGACAAGTTCCGGCCGACTCGTGCTGATACCTTTCGGACCGCCGACGACGGTTTCGGCCAGAATATCAAGCGTTTCGCCGACGGCGATCTCGAAGCCGCCGTCCTCCAGCGGCTCGACACGGATCTTCGGTCCGCATAGATCGGCCATGATCGCAATCGTCGCGTCGCGATCCCGGCACGTTTCGCGGATGTTGCGAAGCGTCTGCCCGTGTTGCTCGAGGGTTCCGTGCGAAAAGTTCAGACGAAAGACGTCCGCCCCGGCATCGATCAGGCCGCCGATGGCTTCCGCGGAATTCGACGCCGGACCCAGGGTTGCAATGATTTTCGTTCGAAGCATGGCGGCTCGATTGCGGTTTTGTTCGCGGAACGGCCCTTGCGCGACGTTATCCAATTGTGGACCGCACGTAGCGATTCAACAAGGCCAATCTCCGGGGCGAATCTCCGGGCGTTCTATCAACGCCGGAGAAAATATTCCATCAAGTCGTGGCCCGGATCGATGTGGAGGTCGCTCTCGGCGGCGAGTCGTTCATTGAAGCAGCGTTGTTGGATCCC
>JAPULF010000462.1 GCA_027295245.1 Planctomycetota bacterium | reverse complement strand
GCGGGCGCTCTCCTTCGCATTCGGCGGCGGGCCGACATCAACGTCAGCGGGGCGGCGATGCCGAGCACGCTGAACAGGTCGATGAAGCCGCAATCGCCGGGCGTCGTTGTCGTCATGTCCTGGATGCTCAGGGCGTCCGTTTGCGGATGGTGAAGGCCGCTGGGCACGCGGCCGTCGACTGCGCCCAGGTCTCGGAGCCTCGACGAATAGGTCAGGTCGGACTCGTTGAGTTCGAACGTTTCGGTGGTCGAGGTCGGGTCGTGGGTTACGAAGGCGGGGTCGTATAGCCCGTTCTCCAGGAAATCTACCAGGGCCTCTATGTCGGCTTCGCTCAGGCCCAGGCCGGTTTCGCCTGGTCCGCGGGGGTTCGTGAAATCTGCCGAGAGATTGCCGGCCGCGGCGGCGTCGGCCGAGGCGGGGACGCCGTTGTTGAAGTACTCGACCACCTCGCGAAGGGTTTGCAACTCGCCGCTGTGCATGAACGGAGCAGCGTCTCGCATTTGGCGGAGGGTGGGGCTCTTGAATTTGAAGGCATGGGCCGCGTCGCCGGTGGCCCCTTGCCGACCTACGTCGCGAATCGATGGGTCGCCGAGTGTTTGACGGGCCAGTTCCTGCAAGGGGTGGTCGCCGATGCCGACGTTTTGGAAATTCTCCTCGACCAGCAGCCCGGCCTCGTCGCCCAGGACCTTGTTGAGGGCGGGTCCGCTGTGGCAGGACACGCAGTTGGCCCCGCCGTTGGCGGTGGTGTCGAAGAACAGGCGGGCGCCGCGGAGTTGTCGGGTCGTCAGGGCGCCGTCAAACCCGGCGAGGAATCGGTCGAACGGCGTGTTGCGGGTAATGACGGTACGCAGGAAGGCGGCGATGGCCCGGCCGATGGTGCCGTCATTGCACAAGTCATCGAAATTTCGGGAGGCCAGTTTGACGGCATATTCTTCGGGAAAGGCGTCGGCGAAGAGTTCCATGTACACGGAGTTCGTTTGCATCGCGAACCTTTGCGTGCCGAACATTCGATGGCCCAGCATGGTCAACTCGACGAGGTTTTCCCCGGTGGGCAGGTTGCCGGGATTGGCATTGGCCTTGGCGGGATTGCCGGGATCGTAGGGCTCGCCCGCAACGCCGCCCCAGAAGAGGCGGGTGTTGGTCGCGAATCCGATGACGCTGGGAACCGCTCGGCCGGGACCGTCCACGGCGTCGAAGCGACCGCTCATGGTCAGGGTGCCGGCGGCGTCCCGGACGTCGAGCGGCGTCGGCAGGAGATCGACCAGGTCGGCGAACGGTTGGCGTCGAGCGGCGAATCGACCGGTGATCGGATCGGTCGTGCCGCGCCCTTGCCCGCCATTGCCGATCGACACGACCTGTCCGGCCTTGGATGCGGCCGGGCCGATGTGGCAGGATCCGCAGGAGCTGGTTTGCGACAGAATCGTCACGCCGCCGAATTCCGTACGGATGTTGTTGGTTCGAATCGGATCGAAGAAGAGCATTTTTCCGAGGCGTTTTTTCTCCGGGGTGATCCGAAACAGGGGGTCGTTCGGCTGGGGCATGTCGGCGTCGGTGGCGGGCACGCGCAGGGCGTCGAGACCGCCGACGCGGCTTACGATGATTGCTCGCACCTCGGCCGGTGTTTCCGCGAGGCTGGATGAATTCGAGGCGGCGACCGAGGCAACAGCGGCAAGCAATACCAAACCGGCATGGGCTCGACGTGTCATGAATGACTCCTTTTATTGACTCTGGAGACGACTCCCTGGTGATCCTATGCATCTTGCCAACTGTCCGGCAAGCCTAGTCTGATAATTGGCATCAAGGGTAACGAGTCTGATAAATGTCGTCAAGTATATACACATATATTGAATCTGCAAGACGGACCCTATGGGGCGGCGAGACTCGAGATCGCGAGGGCGGGCGCCCGGCCGGGATTTTCGGCGCGGCCGGCGACGCGGATTGCGGATACGGAGAGCATTTTTGTGGTTGCCAACGTGAAGGCACGCGCAATCCGGACGCTGTCGGCTTGCCCGGACATGCAGCTTGCCAGTTTTTAAACGTCCCGAAAACATGTCGCGGGCGCCTCCTCGCGTGGGACCTTATTTTTGCACCCCAAAACATCCGAAAATATCGAGTATTGCGCCGGGATGCAAGCCGATCTGTCGTGCGCGGTTATGACAGAGCGCCATTGCCTGGGTGGATCCAGTGAAAAGGGCGATCAAGGGCATGGGGTGATCGCGTTTGGCCATCATCTGGACGCACTTGACGCGGGAGCCCGACGCGCCAAGACTAGGGCGTGTCTGCGGCCGGGGCATCGAGCCGCGTGCGGGTGTAGCTCAGTGGTAGAGCGTCACGTTGCCAACGTGAATGTCGTGAGTTCGAGTCTCATCACCCGCTTTCACATTCGACCGTTTGCCCCTTCGTGATCACGATCAGTTTTCGGATAGTTTCCGTGCGACGTGTCCGCCGTGACGCGCCTTTTGGGCTCAAGCCGGATTGTCCACCGTCATGTGTGCCGCAACCAGCCGGATAGTCTCGACCGGCACGTGCCCGTCAAGCTTTTCAACAGTCGGTCGTAAGAATCGCGTGCCGTGTTGTTCGAGTAAGGGCCGCACGCGCTGATACGTGTCGAAATCGACCCATCGCTCCAGCGACTCGGGCCTGTTTTCGATGATGTACTCGGCGAGGTAGCCGCAGGTCGTGGAACGGCCGCGCTGGACCGCCTCCGTGACTTCATCAATGTCGGCCCCGTCCGCGAACATCTGCAGTGCCCGCTTCTTGGCAGGCGACGTGGACGCGGGCTTTCGCTGGGCGGGCCCTGCCTGTGGGGGCTTCGCGTGGGCGGGCAAGGGCATGCCGGACGGTGTGGATTGATTCGTATCGAGGCCGTGT
>JAPULF010000461.1 GCA_027295245.1 Planctomycetota bacterium | reverse complement strand
CCGTAGGACCACGAACGGATGTCGTTCGGGGACGCCAGGGAGATCTTCACCGATCCGTAGTCGTTAACGAGATCGTAAATATTGTCCACGTCTTGCGCTCCGATCTTGTTCTCGTGCCTGTCCCGCCTCGCCCGAGGCCACTCGAATCCCGACGCCGGTTACGAAGTCCCGGCCACTGCATGCGAAACCCGAACGTCAAGCGACATCGGTACGATGCCGGCGGTACGCTTGAATCCCAACTCCTCGCAAAAGTCCACTTCCGTCCCGTAGGCCGTGGCATCGATCCGCTCACAACCCATCTCCGACAACGAGTGGATCACGCGCTGGGCCATCTCTTTCGCTATCCCGAACTGGTCGTGCTCGATACGGCCGTCAATATGCGTCACCGCCGCGGGTCCCTGCCGCGAGGGGTCGAGCTTGCACTCGGTCAGGTAGCCCCGAACGCCGTCGGCCACGCCGCGGGCGATCCCGATCAGACGGCCGTCCGGTTCACGGGCCGTCACGAAGCAGACCGAGTTGTCCACCATCGTCGACAACTTGTCCACCGACTGCGGGACCCGGCAGCCCTGGCTGTCGTAAAACTTCTTGAGTTCCGCAACATCGACCTTCTCAATGACTTCATAGCGAATCTCGTTCATCATGAATCCTCCGTCTGGAGCACGCCGCGTCCGATCCAATTCGATGCCCGACGAGCCGACGACACTAGATCAGCTTTCCTTTGTCCAGTTGGATGTTCATTCCCAATCCGCGAATCTCGTTGCAAAGTACGTCGAATGAAACCGGCGTGCCCGCCTCCAGCGTGTTTTCGCCTTTCACCATCGATTCGTAGATCTTGGTCCGACCCTCAACGTCGTCCGATTTGACGGTCACCAGTTCCTGCAAAACGTGGGCGCAACCGTAGGCCTCCAGACCCCAGACTTCCATTTCGCCGAAGCGCTGGCCGCCCGTTCGGGCCTTGCCGCCCAACGGCTGCTGCGTGATGAGTGAATAGGGCCCCGTCGCGCGGGCGTGGATCTTGTCATCCACGAGGTGGTGCAGCTTCATCATGTAGATGTAGCCCACGGCCACCTCTTGATCGAACGCATCGCCGGTGCGACCGTCATGCAGCGTGACCTTGCCGCCGTACGGCATCTCCACCATCAAGGTTCGCCTGTCACCGGCCTCCACGATTTCCTTGCGATCCGTGCGGATTTCCCGCACCCGGGCATTCGCTTCGACGGTGGCGTCGTGGATTTCCTGCTCCGTGGCCCCATCGAAGACCGGCGTGACCGCCTGGAATCCCAGGACCTGTGCCGCCCAACCCAAGTGCGTCTCGAGAATCTGTCCGACGTTCATACGCGAGGGGACGCCCAGTGGATTCAGGAGGATGTCGACGGGCGTTCCGTCCGCCAGGTAGGGCATATCCTCGGTCGGCATAATCTTCGCGATCACGCCCTTGTTGCCGTGACGGCCGGCCATCTTGTCGCCCACCGAGAGTTGCCGCTTGGTGGCGACGTACACCTTGACCATCTCGAGCACGCCCGACGGCAATTCGTCTCCCCGTTTCAATTGGGCGGACTTGCGCTCGCGCTCCTCGACCATCTCGACGATGCGCGGCCAGAACCGGTCGAAGATCTTTTCGCATTCCGTTCGTTTGGTGACAGGCTTGATCCATTTCGGGCTGAATGCCCAATTGCCCGGCTCGCCGATCTGCTCCATGATCACCTTCGGATCGGAACTCTTGCCGACGATCTGCTTGTCCGCGGGATTGATGATCGGCAGACCCGCAATCTGTTCCATATCGGCGACCATCTGCCGGAAAATGACGATCGTCCGCTCGTTGCAGGCCGACTTGTGATCCCTGATGCGCTCCTGCAGGGCCCGCTTTTGATCGTCGCCAAGGTGCGTGCGGCGACTGAACCGCTTGGTGTCGATCACGATTCCGTACTCGCCGCTGGGTACTTCCAGAGAGTCGTTCTTTACGTCTTCGCCCGCCCGGCCGAAGATCGCGTGCAGCAGTTTCTCCTCCGGGCTCAACTCGCTCTTGCTCTTCGGTGACACCTTGCCGACCAGAATATCGCCCGGCTTGACTTCGGTTCCGATGCGAATCACTCCGCTCTCGTCCAGATTGCCGAGGGCCTTTTCGGAGACGTTCGGGATGTCGCATGTGAACTCTTCGCGACCGAGCTTGGTCTCGCGGATTTCGATGTCGTGTTCTTCGATATGGATGCTGGCGAAAGTGTCGGTCTGGACCAGACGCTGGGAAATCAGGATCGCATCCTCGAAATTGTAGCCGTCGAACGTCATGAACGCGACCAGAACGTTGCGACCCAGGGCCAGTTCGCCCAGATGGCAGCCGGGGCCGTCCGCTAGGACTTCCCGCTTCTTGACGCTCTGGCCGAGTTTCACGATCGGCACCTGGTTCAGGCAGGTACGCTCGTTCAATCCGTGGAACTTGCGGAGGACGTATTCTTCCGTTCGGTCGAGAACGATTCGGGTCGCGTCCACAAAGGTCACCGTGCCGTCTTCCAGCGCCCGAACGACCATGCCGCTGTTGTCCGCCACGACGCGCTCCATCCCGGTCGCCACAATCGGCGGCTGCGTGACGAGCAGCGGCACGGCTTGACGCTGCATGTTGGATCCCATCAGGGCTCGGTTGGCGTCGTCGTGCTCCAGAAACGGGATCAGCGACGCCGAAACGCCGACTGTTTGCTTCGGAGAAATGTCGACGTATTCGATCTCTGACGATTCGACCATGCCGAGGTCCCCGCGGATTCGGGCCACGTGGTGATCGCCGCGAATCTTGTTCTGGGCCGGATCGATCACGTTCGGCGGTGCGAGCGTCGATTTCATTTCCTCATCGGCCCGCAGGAACTTGTGGCCGCCGTTAACGCTCTTGTCCTTCGCAACCGGGCGATAGGGCGTGATGAGAAAGCCGTACTCGTCCACGGTCGAATAAATACTCAACGAGGCAATCAGCCCGATGTTGGTTCCTTCAGGCGTTTCGATCGGGCAGATGCGGCCATAGTGGCTGATGTGAACGTCGCGAACCTCGAAGCCCGCCCGCTTGCGATTCAATCCGCCCGGACCCAGGGCCGACAGCCGCCGTTCGTGCGTCAACTGACTCAGCGGATTGGTCTGATCGACCACCTGAGAGAGTTCGCCCCGGCCGAAAAAGAATTCGATCGCCCCAGAGACCGCCTTCGAGTTGATCAGTTCGGCGATCTTGCCCAACTGGTCGGGGTCCTTCATGCTCATGCGTTCCTGAACCGTTCGGCGAAGTTTCAAAAAGCCCTTTCGCAATTCGTCGCACGCCAACTCGTCGATGGTTCGAAGACGCCGGTTTCCGAGATGGTCGATGTCATCCTCGGAAATCACAACCCGCGTCTGGTTCCAGGCGTACTCGTACAGATTGCCTATCGAGAATGTGTCCGACGCCGACTTGGCCTCCATCAGCTTGCTGATGTCTTTGAGGCTCGAAAACGCAACGTGTTTCGCCGAGGCCCCGAAAACCTCGCGCCACTCGCTCTCCATCTCCACCATGCCGGACTGGCTGAGCTTCTTCGCTTCGGATTCGCCGAACGCATAGATCACGCCCGGTCGAGGGTAGTAGTTCATGAATTCCAACTGGGCCAGTCCCGCCTCCCCGCTCGGACTCTTCGCCTCGTAGGCCCGGATGGCCTCCAGGATTCGCCCGGCCCGCGTCCGAATCGTGGCCACCACGAAGTCCTTGGCCGACTTGGTAATGTCCGACGGCCGGTCCGTCTTGGCGCGCCCGAGCCGATGCCGCATCTTCTCCACGTCGAGCGAGTCAACCGGCACCCACTCCGTCGGGGAATCGGAGATGGCCTCGAGCTGCGTGCGGATTTCCGCGACCACTTGGTCCGGTTCGCACTTCTTTCGGCCCGATCGAATAGCGCTCAAACTTCCGAGCACGACCTTGGACTTCGGGCACTGCACCTTCTTACCCTTGAGTTGGTATGAATTGAGTTGCTCCGCCAGCTCGGCCGACCAGCGCATGATGCACAGTTCGAACGGCATCCGCCGCGGAACCGAGGAACCCAGACGGTTCTGCGTCCGCAGGTCCAGCAGATATCGAAGGCAAGCCACCACGTCCGCAACGGTCAGCGTGTTCAGTTCCGTCGGGATCGAAAGACCGAACTTCCGATTGATCCGAAAACGGCCGACCTTGCCGAGACGGTAGCGATTCGGATCGTAGAATTTTTCGTGGAACAACTTCACGGCCTTGTCCAGTTGAGCCGGATTGCCAGGGCGAAGGCTCTTGTAAATCTTGAGAAGGGCGTCCTCGTGGCTCCGGCTGCTGTCTTCCGCCAGGGTGTTGAGAATGAGTGGGTCGGAGACGTTTTCGATCACCTCGATCTGTTTGACCGACGATGCCTGAATCCGCCCGACCGCGTCGCCCAACTGGCATCCCGCACGCACCAGCGGCTCCGCTTCCGTCCCTTCCTCTTCGTCGCCCCAGATGTCCTCGACCGCGTACATGTCGGGCTTGAGGCTGCCCGAGCGACACATCTTCGTCGAATAGAACCGCCGAACGATCGAGGCGTCCGTTCCGTAGCAGGGATCCATCGCCCGCAAAAAACACGTCGCCGGAATCTTGCTGGACTGATCGATCCGGACGGCCAGAACGTCCTTTCGAGTGATGTTGATTTCGATCCAGCTGCCACGCTCCGGGATGATTCGGCACGCGTGCAGCGGGCGATCCGCCTCCAGCGTTTCTCGAATGAAGTCCACCCCGGGCGAACGGTGAAGTTGTGAGACGATCACCCGCTCGGCGCCGTTGATGATGAACTCGCCGCCCCCGATCATGATCGGAAACTCGCCGAGATAGATTTGATCCTCGACGATCTCGTCCTTGTCCTTGCGGTGAAGCCGACACCGAATTCGCAACGGCATGCCGAAGGTCAGACGCAACTGGCGGCACTCGTCCGGGGTGTAGCGCGGCTTTCCAAGCGAGTAGTCGAGATACTCGAGCACGATGTTCTCGTCGTAGCTCTTGATCGGGAACGTCTCCCGGAGAAGCGCTTCCAGACCGGTCGGCGTTCTCTTCGAGATCGGCACAAACCTTTGCAGAAATCGAGTGTACGAGCCGACCTGAATCTCGATCAGGTTCGGCACGTCCATCGCATCGCCGACCTTGCAAAAATTCCGGATTTCATGGATGCCGATCATCGCAAACCTTTCAGCTACCTAGCTAACCGGAGCGCGGTCGCGCCCCTGTTTCGACCGTACGGTCGGTCTGGCAAGCATCACGCATGCCGTCAAATTGGATTGGGCCGTGGGCCTTTGCGGTGGATGCCCGGCAGCGGACCAAAAACCGCGCATAGCACGCCGCCCGCGTTCTTGATACCGCGGATGGGTCACACGCCTGAGTGCTGCGACACCTACTCGCAAGAGTAACCACGCACCCGTTTCAATCGAATTCACCAAGGGGACTGCCATCCGAAGGGGCCATCTAGGCGAAACCAGTCAGTCCCGTTCCGACCGGTTTATTTCCGCCCCTGCGGTGGAGACAAACAGGATTCTAGATCCTCCAAGCCACGAATTCCATCGAATTCCGGGCTGTCTCGGATAACTTCCTTTGGGCCCGAGACTTACAACTTGCCCTTCAGTTCGACCTTTGCACCCGCCTCTTCCAGTTCCTTCTTCAGTTTTTCCGCATCTTCCTTGGAAACGTCTTCCTTGACCGCCTTCGGAGCCGAGTCCACGATTTCCTTGGCTTCCTTCAGGCCCAACTGGGTGGCCGCTCGAACAACCTTGATTACGTTGATCTTCTTGGCCCCGCAATCCAACAGCATGACATCGAAGTTGGTCGGCTCTTCCGCGGCCTCTTCTCCGCCGCCGCCTGCCCCGGCTATGGCCACCACACCGCCGCCCGCCGGCTCGATGTTGTAGGTCTCTTTCAGGTAATCAGCCAGCGATTGGGCGTCTTTCACCGTCAATTCCACGATCTTGTCGCCCAACCCTTTGACCGCGTCCGAGAATTCCTTTACTGGTGCTTCCGCCATGAGTCGATGCTCCCGTCTTGTGCAAGGCCGCCCTTCGCCGGCGACCGCATGTTCTGATCGGCCCGATAGCCGAGGTCCCGTTGACCTCGTTTAACCCCGGTCGATGGTGTCGACCGTCCGGGACAGTCGGACTCGAATAGTGTCAAGCTCGCATTCGGCTTGTCGCCGAAATCACACCCGTTTTCGAGGGTCGCTCACGCGACCTTCGCAATCGTTTCGCCTTTTTCCAGTTTCTCGGCAACCGCCTTGATGCAACCGGCGATCACCCCGCCGACATTCAGGCAGCCGGCAATGCGTCGGCCGGGCGAGAGCGCCAGAAGGGCAATCTCGCCCTGAAGCTCGGACAGGCTCTTCCGCTTCGATATCTCCTCGATCGGGGCGGTTTCCGCCTCCCCGTCGATCAGTCCGTACTTCAGCTCCAGCTTGGGGTAGTCTTTCGTGAGCCGGACCAGTTCCTTCGCAATATCTATCGGGCTGGGCCCGCCCGTCACTAACGCACAAGGACCCGCCAGCATCGCCCCCAACGGCTCGAGCGTGGTTCCCGTCAGGGCCCGGCGGGCCAGACGATTATGAATGACGTGGACCTCGGCGCTGCTTTTTTTCAGCTCGACGCGGAAGTTGTTTACGTCGGTGCCGTTCAGGCCGTGAACGCTGACGACCAGCCCGGAATCCAAGTCCGCGTACTTGTTGCGGAATTCCTTTTCCAGCAGCTCTTTGATCATTCGACTCATGTCGGGTCTCTTCTATTACTGGGAGGCGACTTCCAACTCGACCGCCGGCGACATCGTCCCGCTGATGCAGACTTTCCGGATGAACGTGCCCTTGCTGGTGGCCGGTTTCATCTTGCGAATATGCCCCACGAATGCCTTGATGTTTTCCATAAGATCGGCGTCGGGAAAATCGGCCCTGCCCACGACGGCGTGGATATTGCCGCCCGAATCATTTCGAAATTCGATCTTGCCGGCGGCGAAATCACGAACCGCGGACTCGACGTCCGCCGTGACGGTCCCGTTCTTGGGTGATGGCATCTTTCCCTGGGGGCCGAGCAGGCGACCGAGTCGACCGACCTTGCCCATGGACCGCGGATGGGCGATGGCAACGTCGAAATCCATCCACCCCCCGCTGATTTTCTTGACCAGATCGTCTACTCCGGACTCGATCGCACCCGCAGCCATGGCCTTTTCCGCGTCTTCGCCTTCGCAGAACGCGATGACACGCTTGGTCTTGCCGATTCCCTTGGGGAGAGAAACGGCCCCGCGAATCATCTGGTCCGCGTGGCGGGCGTCGATTCCGAGGTTCAAGACGATGTTCACCGTTTGAGTAAACTTCGTCCCACTACTCAGGTCTTTCATCAGCTTGACGCCGCCTTCCAACGGATAGCGCTTCTTGCTGTCGACTTTCTTCAGATTCTCGGAGTGCCGCCGGCTTGCGCCCCGCA
>JAPULF010000460.1 GCA_027295245.1 Planctomycetota bacterium | reverse complement strand
GACACCACGATCGCTTTGTATTTGAGGGCGAATCCGGCCAGGCTCACGGCATGAACTCCACCGTCTTGATGATGCGGACGGGTTCGCGATCGAGTAGGAAGTGGACGTGATCCATGATGACTCGCGTCCCCGAGGCGATCAGGGCTGCATCTTCCTCATCGGCCGCCGCGATCCGCACGAGTTCGCCGGCGTGCTCGAACAGCTGCACCCGGAGTTGCCGGGCCAACCCGTCCGCGGCAATGAAAACCTCGCCGGTATGGTCGTCAATCGGCTTGATCACGTTCATCGGGGCATACAGGCCGGGTTTCGGCGCGGTGTCTCCGATAAACACCGGCACAAGCTGGCCCGGCCGCAGTTGCCAACTTTTGCGAACGACCACGACCTGATCGCCATCCTTGAGGCCGTCCGGAACGTCCATGGCGATCAGCGTACCGGGCTCAAGGCCGCCGGCGTCGGTTAGCTCGCGGAACAAGAATAAGCCCTGGTAATTCATGCGGCGCTCACCGGGTACAACTCTTATCTTCCGAAGCGTGATAATCGGGCGCTCCGGATCGATTCGATCCTCAACTTTGCGATCCGGGGCCGCCCATACGTAGTCTCCGTCCGCCTCCTTTTGCAGGGCGCGGTTATCCTCGACCATGAGCGGACTGCTTGCGTCTCCCGCACGTTCATGAAGAAGGCGCATGTATTTCTCTATTCGTGCGTACTCACTATACTCACCGACGGGGGGAAAAGTCTGGAACTGATTGCGCATGATGATTGAAACGCGAATGGTCCGCGTCTCGGGATCGGCGATCGTCGCCTTTTCGAACACAGACCCGAAGATTGGCTCCGTTTCGCCGGCAACGGCGATTCGGACCGGGTCACGCACCGTGAGCGTTGCCGCCCGGGCCGGCGACAAGGCCAGATCCACCTTGATGGGGTCCATCATGACCAGATGGGCGACCTTTTGACCCGCCCTGACATAGCCGCCCGCCTCCACGAATACATCCGAGACCGCCCCGGCAAACGGCGCGAAGAGCGTTGACCGGAACTGGTCGAGTTCGGCCTGCGTGTGTGCCGCCTCGGCCCGGGCGAGTTCGGCCTGGGCTCCATCCAGCGAGGCATTGGCTTCATCCACCTTGGCCTTCGCCATGTCCATTCTCGCCTTCGCCCGAATCGGTTCGATTGGCTGAATGGCGTCTTCGGGGATATTGGCGATCCGCTCGTACTCGGCCGTCTGGCTCGCCGAATTCGCTTTGGCATGCTCAAGCTGCGCGGGCAGAACGTGCTCCAGGTTCACGCGGGCGAATGCGACCTCCGCCTTTGCGGACTTGAGCGCTGCGTCATAGGAGGAAGGCTCAATACGGGCAAGCTGGTCGCCCTCGACAATCGCCTTCCCATCCTGCTCCCAACGACCTTGCAACTGCGTGCCCGACTCGACGATCCACTCGACCCGCCCCGCGACCTCGAACGCAACATCCTGATCCTTCCAGGCCTTGACCGAGCCCGTCAATTCCAGCGATTGGATCGGGTCCATCTGCTTGAGTTCGATGACCGATACCGGACGCGGCTTCGGTGCGGCGGCAGCGGATTCCCGCTCTCGACAACCCCCCAACGCCAATGCGACAATAGAGACTGCAATCAGGCCGGGCATGATCGCGGCCGGGACATGCGTCGATTCGCACACGCGTTGGAATTGAAACGCGGAAGAATCCGCTCTACTCTCGGCGGCGTCTGGACTTCGGAACAATAGGCTCATATTGTTTTTCTCAATAGCTCCCACCATGACGAGAGAATCCCAGCAAAGCGGGGCGGAGTATATGCGTTCGACAGGCCGCGAAAAAGGTCCGGTGCGAAATTCGGCCCTGCGAATTTACACAAACCGGAGTCGTTTTATCGCTTCAAGGTGGCATGTTGAAAAGCCGGCACATTCCTGAAAGAATCGCGCCGCGGTCCAAACGCGGCGATCTTGGAACACTGCCGGCTCCGAAACGACAGGGAGACACCGATGTCGATCAAGAAGGTACGAATTGCGGCGCCGTTCGTCATCATGCTCGCGGGCTGCTCACCCATCACGGTGGAGACGGAGTTCGATCCGACCGCGGATTTTTCCGGTCTCCGGACGTATGACTGGATGGAATCCACGGTGGAAAGCGGGGGCATGCGGGATGATTCCGACGCGAGGCTTCGCATTCAAGAGGTCGTGGACGCGCAGTTGGCGGCGCAGGGCTACAGTCGCGATGGGTCCGACGCCGCGGACTTCCTGGTCGTGTTCCACGGCGATATCTCGAAACAACTCAACGTGAACACCGTCGATCGATACTACGCCGCCCGGCCGGGCGGCGGCTGGGGCTACGGTCCCGATTCCGGTTGGCGACCGAAGAGAGAGACGTACGTAACCGAGTATGACCGGGGAGAGTTGATCCTCGACATCAACGATCCCAAGACCCGCAGGCGGATGTGGAGCGGCACCGCCAGCGCCCAGGTACGCGCATCCGACAGCCGCGAGACGCAAGACAATAGAATTCGCGAAGCGGTTCGGCGCATGCTGGCGGAGTTTCCACCGAAGTAGTCAGTCGCGTCGGCCGTGGCGGGTGACATGCGGTGCTTGCGCGGCACCCTCCGGCGACATTGCTTCCCGCATATTCCGTCGACCAGCATTGGCCCGGTCGGCCGATCCCACTAATATGAGAGGTGATCAAAAGACCAGGAGTGACGCCATGAGATTCGCGACCCGCGCCATACACGTCGGACAGGAACCCGACACCGCCACTGGGGCGACGATCGTCCCCATTTACCAGACGTCGACCTACACCCAGGATGGGATCGAGCAACACAAAGGGTACGAGTATTCCCGAACCGGCAACCCCACGCGGGCCGCCCTCGAATCATGCATCGCGTCGCTAGAGGGCGGCAAGCATGGTCTGGCGTTCGCGTCCGGCATGGCCGCGACCGCCGCGGTCATGAACCTGCTGGACCCCGGCGACCACGTGGTCTGCGCCGACGATGTCTACGGCGGGACGTATCGCCTCTTTGAGTTGGTCCTCAAGCGGTATGGGCTCTCGTACACCTGGATCGACATGCGAGACCCCGCCCGCATACGCGAGGCTCTGCGGCCCAACACCCGGATGATCTGGATCGAAACCCCGACGAACCCGCTGCTGAACCTGATCGACATCGCCGCGGCCGCGGATGTTGGCGGATCTCGGAACATTATGACGGTGGTCGACAACACGTTTGCCGGGCCGTCGCTCCAGCAGCCTCTCGACCTCGGGGCCGACATCGTGGTACACAGCTCGACCAAGTACCTCGGCGGCCATTCCGACGTAATCGGCGGCGCCTTTGTCACCAACGACGAAAAGGTGTTCGAGACCGTCAAGTTTCACCAGAACGCCGTCGGCGGGGTCCCGGGGCCCTTCGACAGTTGGCTGGTGCTTCGCGGTCTGAAGACTCTCTCCCTGCGGATGAAGCAGCATTGCCTCAACGCCATGAAGGTCGCCCGCTTCCTGGAAGGGCACGACGCCGTCGAGAAGCTTTACTACCCCGGTCTCGAAACGCATCCCCAGCACGAGTTGGCCAAGCGCCAGATGTCCGACTTCGGCGGTATGGTTTCCTTCGTCATCAAGGGGGGCGAGGCGGCTGCCCGCGGCATGGCGGGCCAGACGCGCCTTTTTGCACTGGCCGAGAGTCTTGGCGGCGTCGAGAGCCTGATCGGTCACCCCGCGACCATGACCCACGCCAGTATCCCCACCAAGGAGCGTGAGGCTCGAGGCATCACCGGTGGCCTCCTGAGGCTCAGCGTGGGTATCGAAGACGGCGACGATCTTGTCACCGACCTCGAATCGGCATTTGCGGCAGCCCCGCACGAGCCCGCGCCCGCCGGTGTTTGACGCGTGTCGTTCTACCTCCGTTTGAGTCGGTGTACCCCGAAAAGGCGCCCGAATCGCTTGACGAACGTGTGAATTCCGGCTAATAATGGCGTAGTCTAAGGCTGTAATCGGAGTAGGGAAATGACATGCCTTCGAGCCGCCCTTCTGGGCGGTGTGCTGATTCTGACCAGTGTTTCGTCCGCGCGCGCCGAGAGTCTCAGGAAGTTTTTCGATCTGAATGTCCCCGCGCCCGAGAGTCCCGTTCAAAGGCTGAACGGCCTCAATGTCCGGGCTGAATTCAAACTCGATACGAAGTTCGGGAATGTGCTCGTGATCCGGATTTTCAACAGATCGACGGGTCTCCCATTCAGGTTCGACAATGCCGATCAACTCGTGACCGCGATTTCGTTCGACCTGGGCGCCCCCGGCCCCAATGCATCCGATCCCAAAATCATCGGCGGTTCGGTTAGCGTCGGTTCGACTTCCCGGTCGATCAACTTCGACCAGATAACCATTCAGTTGGGTCCCGGGGATGATCTTTCAGGTGAATGGGGATTTGGCAACTCGGGAAAGAATCCCGGCATTCTGCAGAATTTCGTGACCGCCACGGAGACGCACGCCACGCCGTTCCGCGGAACCAATCTCGACGGCCCGGAGCTCCTCAACGGCCCGCAAGGCGGCGTTGCGACGGGCCCACCTCTATTGCCTCTGAGCGGGCTGGGGGCAGTTTCCGATTCGGTCGTCATCCGGGTGGAACTGGACGCCCCGCTGTTCGACCTCGACTTCCTTTGTCAGAACGGTGTGCGAGCCGAATTCGGTATGGATTCCGCGTATGTCATGCCGGAACCCGCAACGCTCTCGTTGCTCGCTCTCGGCGCGTTCGGGACACTTCGCCGGCGCCGATCGCGCTAAGGTTCACGCCATCCCGTCCACGCCTCCGAACAAGTCAGCGATGTCGAAGCTTCGACGCTGATCGACTCCATCGGCTCGAGCGGTCGTTCGCCTATTACATGAAGGTTCGTTCGATGAAGCCGGTGTCGATCCTGGAGCGGATGAAATCGGCATTGTTGAATATCTTCCGATGGAGCGGGATGGTCGTCTTTAGCGGCTCGACCTCGAACTCCTCCAGGCACCGACGCATGCAGCGAATGGCTTCATCCCGAGTCGGTCGGTGTACGATCAGCTTGCCGATGAGCGAATCGTAGTTGGGGCTGATCGTATATCCCGCGAATGCATGCGAATCGAAGCGTACCCCCGGTCCACCCGGCGACCTGAATCGCTCGATCTTGCCGGGCGATGGCCGGAAGCCCGCCGATGGATCCTCGGCATTGATCCGGCATTCGATGGCCGAACCGTTGCGTTGCACGTCCTTCTGCCGAATCGTCAGTTTCTCGCCCGCCGCGATCCGAATCATCCAGTTGATCAAATCGATGCCCGTGAGCATTTCGGTCACGGGGTGCTCGACCTGGATTCGCGTGTTGACCTCGAGGAAGTAGAAGTTCTCGTGCTTGTCCACGAGGAATTCGACGGTACCGGCCGAGAAATACTCCGCCGCCTCGACGATTCGGATCGCGCACTTGCACAGTCGTTCACGGGTTTTTTCGCTGATCGCCGGGGAGGGGGCCTCCTCGACGAGCTTTTGATGACGCCGTTGCAGCGTGCAATCCCGCTCCCAAAGATGGATGGTGTTTCCGTATTTGTCCGCCAGCACCTGGACCTCGATGTGGCGCGGTTGGTCGATCAGCTTCTCCACGTAGACGCGATCGTCCTTGAATGCCGCTTCGGCCTCGGCCCGGGCGTTGGGCAACTGGGTTCGCATGGTCGCTTCGTTGTGGGCCACGCGCATTCCGCGACCGCCGCCCCCGGCTGCGGCCTTGATGATCACGGGGTATCCGATCTCCGCGCCGACCTTGATCGCCTCGGCTTCATCCTCGACGGGGCCCTCGCTGCCGGGAATCGTCCTCACCCGGACTTTCTTGGCGAGCTTTTTCGCCTGGGTTTTGTCACCCAGCATTCGGATCGACTCTGCGCTGGGGCCTATGAATTCGATTTCGCACGCCCGGCACTGATCCGCGAAATCCGCGTTCTCCGCAAGAAAGCCGTAGCCGGGGTGAATCGCGTCGACGTTGGCGACTTCCGCCGCCGCGATGATCCGGTCCGTCATCAAGTAGCTCTGCGCAGACGGCGCCGGGCCGATGCAGATCGCTTGATCCGCCAGGTCCAGATAGGGGGCGTCGCGATCCCCCTCGGAATAGACGGCCACCGCCTCGATGTCCATTTCGCGGCAGGCCCGAATGATCCGCAGGGCGATCTCCCCACGGTTCGCAATCAGGATGCGTGAAAAACTTCCTCGGACGGGCTTGGTGATGGCGCTTTCTCTCCGTTTCGACAACAGACGGAGCCGCTTCGCCCTCGATTTCGATTTCTCGCCCATTAACCGGTCCGCACCCTGAACATGACCTGTCCGAACTCGACGGCCTGTTCGTTCTGGACCTCGATCGACTCGATCTTCCCCGACACCTCCGCCTTGATCTCGTTGTGAACCTTCATTGCAACGATGATGCATACGACCGTGTCAGGCGTGACGGTGTCTCCCACGTTCACGAACGGCGGAGACTTCGGATCAGGTGACATGTAGAAAGTCCCGACCAACGGGGCCTTGATCTTTGACAGCCCCGCGTCCTCCTCTTCCGAGCCGCGCGGCGTTGCCTGGGCGGCCGGCGCGGGCAAGTGCGCCGCGGGCTGGACGACCGGTGTCGCCATGACGACCTGCGGCGCTTCGCTGTCGCTCCCGCTCCCACGGCGAAGGACGATTCTCTGTTCACCGTCGCGAATCATGATTTCCGTCAGATCGTTGTCGACCATCAGTTTGGTCAGCGTCTTGATCTTGGCGATGTCCATTCAGTGGTACTCATCGTAGGTGGCGGCCGGCGACGCCCGCTGATGCAAAGCGGCCGCGGCTCGCCACGGACTCGAGACGCGACACCCGCGCCGGAAGGGCGGAATTCTAGCTGGCGCGACTCGACCTGGTCAAGAAGTGCCGTTGGCCGCCTCAGACCATGAGCGGTGCGATCACGCGCTCCACAAACGCGACAGTCGCCGCTGTAACGTGGTTGCCCAAATAACCACTGCGGAGCCACGCCGGGTGCCAGCGCAACTCGCGGAATCGTTCCGGGCGATGATGCCAGCCGATCCAACCGGCGGACGGCGAATGTACCCGGTCTGAGGTGCCGAAAACGGTCGTCCCAAGGCCCAGATAGAAAAAATCTCCCGGTCCTCCCACGGAAATCAGCGCCCGGCGACACTTCGCGGCCGCGGCGTGAAGATCGTGTTGCGGCGAAATCGAAGGACTCAGCATGACGGCCGTTCGCACGGTGACGTTGTCGGGAAGTTTTTCGAGTGTGCGAATAACGATCCAGCATCCAGCCGATTGGGCAAGAAGGCAAATCGGTGACTCGGGATGATGCGAAACGTGATCCAGGATTCGGGCGACGAGTCGGTCCGACATTTGTTCGTGGCACCGGGCACTCATCAGGTTTTTCACATAGCGAACAGGCGGCACGCCGCGATTCCACGGGAATAGAACCACGCTACCTCGATAGCCCGAGCGCAACAATCCGCGAGCCATCGTGACTACATATCGACTGGGGCCTTCAATTCCGCCGAGGACGAAGGTAGCGCCGCGCCGCCGCCGTGTCGGTGTGTCTGCACCCGCCGGAATCCGGAATGGCCGAAGGGCGGACTCCAATGCGGTTAGCACACCCGCAATCGGATCCATCAAGCCCGCCAGGATTGGAATCGCGTTCCACAGTTGAAAGTAGGGCGCCGAGTGTCCGGCCGAGTCCCGCATTCGCGGTGAGCCGGGCACGTGCGTGCCTCCGATCGGGTGATTGCCTGACGTGGGGTTTCCCTTCATAGAACCGCGGACTTCGTTTCGCGTAGTCGGTCGACGTCGATCGCATCGTGCGGCTTGGGGTCGGCGCCTAGCGGGACTTGGCCCGCTCAATGTAATCACCGCTTCGCGTATCGATCCGCAGGAGTTCACCTTTCGCCACGAACGGTGGAACTCGAATCTTCAACCCGGTTTCCATGATCGCGTCTTTGCTCTGGTTGGTCACGGTCGCGCCCTTGATGGCCGGCGCCGTTTCTTCGACCGCCAACTCGACGGTGTTCGGTAGCTCCACGCCGATCACATGCCCGTCGACGATCTTGCAGGCCACTCGTTCGTTGCCCTTGAGGTACAATTCGGCGCCGGGCATCATTTCCGAATTGACGTGCATCTGATCGAACGTGTCGGTGTCCATCAACACGAAGTCTGTCCCGTCGCGATAGAGGAATTCGAACGCCTTGTCCTCCACGTACGGCGCCTCGATCCGGTCATCCACGCCGAATCGCTGGTCGACGACGTTTCCCACCTTGAAGTTCTTGAGCTTCAACTGCATGTAGCTCCGCTTGTTCCCCTTGGCCACGTGCTGGGCTTCGTGGATGATCCAAAGCTGGCCTTCCCACTCAACCACTTGCCCTTTTCTCACTTCAACCGCCTTTGGCATGGTCGCAAACCCTCTGCTGGCGAATCGGGCCCCATGCCGGCGGGATTCGTCTCACGCCGGCTACGGGAATCTGCCGATTCGAAACCATCCAGTCTCGCCACGAAACCGACCGCCGTCAAGCTGGGCGCGGTTGTGGACGGCCGGAATCCCCCGTAAGATAGCGTGCCTATCGGTATCTTAAATCGCCCCCTTGGCTGAGGCCCCATGCAACCACATCCGGAACTCCCACAAGCTTTTGCGGACCTCGGCCTGGAAGTCTCGATCCTTCGGGCGATCCATGCGATCGATTACGCCGAACCTACGGAGATACAGAAGCAAGTCATCCCCCTCATCCTCCAGGGCAAGGACATTTTCGGCCAGGCCCGCACCGGAACCGGAAAGACCGGGGCCTTCGCCCTGCCCATTTTGCAGATGATCGACCTCGAACAGCGCCTGCAGGCGATCGTCCTGGCTCCGACCCGCGAGTTGGCGGCCCAGGTCGTTGGCGAATTCCGCCGGTACGCCAAATACCTCGATGTCAATTGCGTGCCGGTCTACGGCGGCACCTCGATCAAGGCCCAGGTCCACCAACTCGGCCGTCGCCCGCACGTTGTGGTTGGGACGCCAGGTCGCATTCTCGACCTTATGGGCCGTCGCGTATTGAACCTCGACACCATCCGGGTCGCCGTTCTCGACGAGGTCGATCGCATGCTCGACATCGGGTTTCGCGACGACATCAAACGCATACTCGGCGCCATTCGCCACCGGCACCAGACCGTTTTCGTGTCGGCTACGATTGACGACCAGATCAAGCACTTGGCCGCCCAGTTCATGCACGACCAGGTTGACGTCAACGTGTCGGGCGACAAGCTGACGGTCGACGAGGTCCGCCAGGATTTTTGCACCGTCGATCCATGGGACAAGGCCCGATTGCTCAAGATGCTTCTCAAGGAGATGAAACCCAAGCTGGCAATCGTCTTTTGCAACACGAAGCATGCCGCCCGCAAGCTGGCCAAGCGGCTTCACGCCGCGGGCGTCGAGGCCAAGGAAATCCACGGCGACCTTGTCCAGCGAAAGCGCGAACGCGTCATGGAGCGGTTTCGTCGCCACCGCATTCCGGTCCTCGTTGCCACCGACCTGGCCTCCCGCGGGATCGACGTACACGAGATCAGCCACATCATCAATTACGACGTCCCGCAGGATTCGGAGGTCTACATCCACCGAATCGGGCGCACCGCTCGAATGGGCGCCGTCGGCCGGGCCATCACTTTCGTCACGCGCGAAGAAGGCAAGGAGCTGACCGCCATCGAGATGCTCATAAACCAGCAGATCAGTCCGCTGGAGATACCCGGATTCGAGCCTTCACCGCCGCCGCGCGATGGTCGGGAGGCGCCGTCGACCCAACCCGCTACGGCCGCCGCTGATGCCCCCGCCGGGCCCGTCGCGCCCGCTGAAAAACCGCCCGTTGAACCGTCTGCGGCCCGACCCAGGACATTGGGCGGCAAATTCCCGGTTCCACGGCGTTTTCGTCGTCGATAGCCCGATTCAATTGTGCCGTTGCTTGGTCTCGTATGCCGTATCCCGGCGATCCGGCCGGGTGTGCCCGCGAACGTTTCGAAGCAGTCTTAGCACCCGTGTCTGGCGCCG
>JAPULF010000046.1 GCA_027295245.1 Planctomycetota bacterium | reverse complement strand
GATCGCCATTGGAGTGAGTCCGCCAATTCGCTTCGCCGCGACGGCACCCGCCCATTTGTCCGAATGGCGGGAATTCACTAAGTGTGAACTCGTCCTTTCGGTCTGGAGCGAGAAACACATTCCCTTCCACGAGAGCGATGTGCCGCTCTTGATTTGATTCCCTGCTCTCAAAAGAAGTGAACGAACGGTTCAGGTGAAAGAGCCGCTCCGCGCTGCGGCTGCAATCGTGAGTCGGCGGCCACACGCAGGCACCGCACCGATGTGCGAAATGGAATCAGATCAGAGATGTTGAAGCAGATACCAACAGTATTACTGGCGCTGGCCCTCTCGGGCTGCGCGGTTGTCGATCCGCGGTCGGACTACAAGCGCGTGCAGGATCTTCTGGCCGAATCGGTGGGACGGCGGGAGGTGTACCTGCCGGACGACGATGAATTGGTGGCCCGACGAGTAGACGAATTACTCGACGGCGGCGTGACGACCGATGACGCCGTTCGGATCTGCCTGCTTAACAATCCGACGTTGCAGGCGGCATTCTTCGAAATCGGAATGGCCCGGGCCGACGTTGTACAAGCCGGCCTGTTGTCCAATCCGACGATCGGCCTGTCGCTGCGCCTTCCGTCCGGCGGGGGTCTTGCGAACTTTGAAGCCGGCCTGACACAAAACATCGCGGAACTGTGGCAAATACCGGCGCGCACGCGGGCCGCAGAACGCCGGCTGGATGCGAAGATCCTCGACGTCGCCCGTCGCCTCGGCTCGGCGGCGGTGGAGGCCCGAGCGACCTATTTTCGTTCGGTGGCCGCCGATCGTTTGGAGGGCATCGCCCGTGAAAACCTTCGAATCGCCGAGCAACTGGCGGACATGACATTGACGCGTCGTCGGGCCGGGGCCGGCAGCAAGATGGAGGTCAACCTGTCGCGTGCGGAGGTGCTTGAAGTCCGGCTCACACTCCGGGCGGCGGAAACGAGGGCGTTCGAGTCCCGGCGGGACTTGGCGGTGCTGATGGGACTTGCAACGCCGTTCGCGGCGCTGGAAATGGTCGACGATCTTCCTGATGCCCTGGACTGGACGGTGGATCGCGACCGGCTCGTGGCCCTGGCCATGGAGCACCGGCTCGACATTCGATCCGCACAGTCGGCCGTCTACGCCGCACGGGCGAAACACAAGATGGAGCTGTCTCGCGTTTTTCGATCGGTCCAGGTGGGCGTCGCCCTCGAACGCGCCGAACGAAGCCGGTCCAAGGGACGCGACATTCCCTCGGAAATCGTTCACAACTCGTTGCAATCCGGGAGTCTGGCTCGCCCCAATGCCGTGCCGGACAAGGACAAGAACACCGACTTTATCATCGGCCCGAGCCTGAGTCTGGAGTTGCCGATCTTCGACCAGAACCGGGCGCAGATCGCGAAGGCCCAGTACGCCCATCGCCGGGCGATCAAACAGTACGAGGCACTGGTCCGAACGGTGTTTCAGGATGCGTATCTCGCGTATGAAAAGGGTCGAATCGCGGCGGACGTAGCGCGGTTCTTCCAGAAAGAGTTGTTGCCGCTTCGGCAATCCAATCTCGATCTTGTGCGCGAGGCCTTCCGCGCCGGACGGGTGAATCTCGTTCTGGTTCTGGACGCCCAACGATCGCTGATCGACTCCCGGGCCCGATACGTGGAGGCCCGGCGCGACGCGGCAGTCACACTCACCGAATTGGAAAAGGTGGCCGGTCGGCCGATGGTGGAGATCCTCAATGCGACCGCGGGTACGCGGGATCTTACTGAAGAAGTTAATCTCCGAAAGGAGGATGAAGATGAATAGTCGCGCGGGTTCAATTATGTTGGTCGTTTTGATGACTGCGACCGGAGCGTTGGTCCATCTTGGATGCGATGGCCAGTCTTCGCCGGACGGCCAAGGACAATCCAGGCAGCGGAGCGCGGATGCCGGGAGTTTGTGCGCCGGGCACGGAATCCCCGGTTCGATTTGTCCATTCTGCCATCCGGAACTGATCGAGGAAGCGGGCTGGTGCGGTGGACACGGCGTTCCCGAATGTGTGTGTACGCGCTGCAACAGCACGCTGATCGCGCTGTTCAAGGAAGTCGACGACTGGTGCGCGGAGCACGGTCTGCCTGAGACGCAGTGTCTGGTCTGCAATCCGGACGTCGCAAGCCGATGGTTGAAGATCGACCCGGCATATACCGACAACTCCGCCGGTCGAGATGCGTCGAAGTTGGGTCCGGCGACCAGTCCCGTCGAGCCGACCCTGGAACAGGGCTGGTGCCGGGGGCATGGCGTTCCTGAATCGGTTTGCACGCGTTGCAACGCCGCGCTGATTCCGAGGTTCAAGGAGGCCGGAGATTGGTGCGAAGGGCACGGCCTGCCTGAGACGCAATGCACGGTTTGCAATCCCGGCGTCGAGGCCCGATGGGCGAAGCTCGATCCGGAGTACGCCGGGGCGGATGCCGGCGATTCCGGGGGTGTCGCGCTGGTCGGCGATCTTCCGCGGGACCAGCGGTCGCCGAGCGTGCGTTGCAGCACAAACAGCCTGCAGGTGCGTTTCGCAACGAGTGAAATCGCCAAAAAGGCCGGCCTCAAGTACACGTTAGTCGAAAGGCGACAGGTCACGGCAACGCTGGAGTGCAACGCCGAAATCGCATTCGACGGGAATCACTACGCCCGTATTTCGTCGCGCGTCGCCGGCGTCGTTCATACCGTCAACAAGGACCTCGGCGACCGCGTGGAGACCGGCGAGGTGATGGCGGTGGTCGATTCCTCCGAGCTGTCCGCCGCCTGGGCCGAGTTGCTGCAAACGCGGGCACTACTTGAATGGGCACACACAAATCACGAACGAATCCACGGGCTGGTGGAACAGGGCATTGCCACCGAGCAGGACGACATGGAGGCCGAAGCCAAACTGGAGGCCGACCGGGTCGCGACGGCCAAGGCCCGGCAGGCTCTGCGCAGCCTCGGCCTGACCGACGCGCAGATCGAGGCACCGGAAGAGCCCGGCGGCACGCACTCCCTGCTGCCGGTGACAGCCCCGTTCGCGGGCATCGTCATCGACCGTCTGGCCGTCATGGGCGAAGCGATCAATGCCTACCAACCGCTGTTCACAATCGCCGACACGTCGACGATGTGGGCCATGTTGGACGTGTACGACGCCGACCTGTTCAAGGTCCGCGTCGGCCAGCCGATTCTGTTTGACGTTGCGGGTCTTGCGGGCGAACGCTTCGCGGGCCCCATCACGTGGATCAGCGCCCGCGTAGACCACACGACGCGGACACTCAAGGCCCGTGCCGAACTCGACAACCCGAACGGCCTGTTGCGGGCCAATATGTTCGGACGGGCGGTCGTGACGATCCGCGATTCCGAACTGATGGTCGTGGTCCCCAAGTCCGCGGTGCAGTGGGAAGGTTGCTGCAACGTCGTGTTTGTCAGAAAGAGCGATCAATTGTTCCTTCCGCGGAAGGTCCGGCTCGGCTATTCGACGGACGACTATTACGAGGTCCTGGAGGGCGTCAATCCGGGCGACGAAGTCGTTACTCAGGGAAGTTTTCTGCTGAAGACCGAGATTCTCAAGGGCAGCATCGGGCAGGGCTGCTGCGAAGTCGGCCAGGGAAAGAAGTAGCGCGCAAGAAAAGGAACTCGATCGGAGCGCATACGCGACAGCGTCATGTTGAATCGTATTATCACAGTCTGTCTTAACAACCGCCTGACCGTTGTGGTGTTTACACTGCTCCTGATCGGCACCGGCGTTCACGCGCTGCTGAATCTTCCGATCGACGCGTTCCCCGACACGACCCCGGTACAGGTCCAGATCAACACGGTGGCGCCGTCGCTGTCGCCGCTGGAGATCGAGCAACAGATTACCTTTCCGGTCGAGCAGGTCATCAGCGGTCTGCCCGGCCTGAAGGAAGTCCGCTCGATCTCCAAGTTCGGATTCTCGCAGGTCACGCCGATCTTCGAAGACGGCACGGACATTTACTTCGCCCGGCAGGTCGTCGGTGAGCGGCTGCGCGGGGTCAAACTCCCGCAGGGGATCACGCAGCCGCAACTCGGGCCGGTCGCGACCGGACTCGGCGAAGTGTATCACTACATCGTCACCTCCAAGGGTAAAAGCCTCCGCGACCTGACCACGATCCACGACTGGGAGATCAAACCCAAGCTTCGTTCCGAGGCCGGCGTCGCCGAGGTCAACACCTGGGGCGGCAAGCGAAAGCAATACCACGTGCTGGCCGATCCGACCCGGCTCATGAAATACGACCTGACGATGGACCACCTGTTCGAGGCCCTGCGCAAGAACAATGCCAGCGTCGGGGGCGGCTACGTCGTGCAGGCAGGCGAGCAGCACCTGGTCCGGGGGGTCAGCCTTACGACCAACGTCGAACAGATCGGCAACATCGTCATCACGGCCCGCGACGGCGTGCCGATACGGGTTCGCGACGTGTCTACCGTCGAAGTGGCCCATGAGCTTCGGCGCGGGGCCGTCACCGCGAACGGCCAGGGCGAAGTTGTACTCGGACTCGGCTTCATGCTCATGGGGGAGAACAGCCACGAGGTCACGCGACGGCTGCGCGAACGAACGCAGGAGATTCGCAAGACCCTTCCCGCCGGCGTCGAGATGCGCTCGGTGTACGAACGAACCGACCTGGTGGATAAGGTCATCTACACCGTGAAGAAGAATCTCTTCGAGGGGGCGTTGCTGGTGGTCGCGGTGCTCTTCATTTTTCTCGGCAACCTTCGGGCCGGACTCATCGTCGCACTGGCGATCCCGCTCTCGATGCTGTTCGCCTTCAATGCCATGGTGCGGTTCGGCATCGCCGGAAGCCTGATGAGCCTCGGGGCCATCGACTTCGGATTGATCGTCGACAGTTCGGTGGTGCTCGTGGAAAACAGCGTGCGCCGCGTCGCCGAGGGCGGCGGCAAGCGGTCGCTGCTGGAGACCGTCCGCGATGCCTCGATCGAAGTCCGCAAGCCGACCATGTTCGGCGAACTTATTATTATGATTGTCTATTTGCCAATCCTGACGCTCGAAGGAGTCGAGGGCAAACTCTTCAAGCCCATGGCCCTCACGATCATCTTTGCCCTGGCCGGCTCGCTGGTCCTCTCGCTGACACTGATGCCGGTGCTGGCGAGCCTGTTTCTGCCGAAGAAGATCAAGGACCGCGACAATTTCCTGGTGCGGGCCGCCAAGCGTGTGTATCGGCCGGTGGTTCGATTCGCGGTCGATTTCCGGCATGTCGTGATAATCATTGCGATCGTGATGTTGGGGGGCGGCGCGGCCCTGGCGACGCGACTGGGAGCGGAGTTCATCCCGCGGCTCTCGGAGATGAGCATCGCGATCAACGCCGTTCGGCTGGCCGGCGTCTCGCTCGAGGAATCGATCCGCTACAGCACCCAGATGGAAAAGCTCCTGCTCGAAGAGTTTCCCGACGAGATCCGAGATGTCTGGTCCCGCACCGGGACCGGACAAGTCGCCACCGACCCCATGGGCATAGAACTGACCGATATTTTCATCACGCTGCATCCGCGCGACGAGTGGACCAAGGCCGCCACGCAGTCCGAATTGGTCGAGCGCATGGAGGCGGCGTTGTCCGGGCTGCCCGGCATGCGATTGATCTTCACGCAGCCCATCGAAATGCGAATCAACGAGATGATCGCCGGAATTCGCACCGATCTCGGCGTCAAGATCTTCGGCGACGACCTGGAGACGTTGAAGCAAAAGGCCGCCGAGGTTCAGGCGATTATCGAGTCGGTCCGCGGTGCGACGGATGTCTACGCGGAGCAAATCACCGGGCAGCCGGTCCTCGAGATCGCGGTCGATCAAGACGCCATCGCCCGGTACGGCGTTCCCGCCCGCCATGTGCTGGAAGTCGTCGAGGCCATCGGTGGCATACGAATAGGGGAAGTTCGGGAAGAGCAGCGGCGGTTCGATCTCGTCGTGCGGCTCGACGAGCGCTATCGGCGCGATGTCTCGGCCGTGAGCCGCATTCTGATCCCCAGCGCCGGCGGCGAGCGCATTCCGCTGGAGCGCCTGGCCCGTATCCGCCAGGTCGAGGGTCCGTCCACCATCACGCGCGAATGGCAGAAGCGCCGCATCCTGGTGCAGTGCAACGTCCGCGGCCGGGACGTGGGCGGGTTCGTCGATGAAGTGCGGGAACGAATCGATGCCGAGTTGGAGTTGCCACCCGGCTACCATGCCGAGTACGGCGGCCAGTTCGAGCATCTCGAGCGGGCCGAGAATCGACTCATGATCGTCGTTCCGCTGGCGCTCGGTTTGATCTTGTTTCTGCTGTACGTCAGCACGAACTCTATTCGCGACGCGCTGATCATCTTCACGGGGGCCCCGTTTGCGACGGTCGGCGGCATCCTGGCGCTGTGGCTGCGCGATATGCCGTTCACCATCTCGGCGGGCGTCGGGTTCGTGGCCGTGTCGGGCGTGTCGATGCTGAACGGGCTGCTGGTCGTTTCGACGATTCGGCAATTGATCGACTCGGGCACCGGTCTGAACGAGGCGATCGAGCGAGCGGCGCTCATCCGCCTTCGTCCCGTCCTGATGACCGCCTTGGTTGCCAGCCTGGGCTTCGTGCCGATGGCGCTGAATACCGGTGTCGGCGCCGAGGTGCAACGCCCGTTGGCGACGGTGGTGGTCGGCGGGGTGGTGTCGGATGCGCTGTTGACGCTGCTGGTGCTTCCGGCGTTGTATGCCGTGTTCGTGCGTGTCCGTCCGGCGGGCGAGATTCAATGACGATCTCGGTGTCGGGCTGCGACCCATTTCCGACCCTTTGACGTTGACCGTCGGTCCGAATTGTCTGATTGGCGCCGCGGCCGGGCTGGATTCGCGGCTTGGCGAGTGGGCGAGTCGGGGGATCCCTGTGTTGCTTCGGTTTGGGGTGCAAGAAGGTGCAACTTCTGCGATTGGGGTTTGCAAACGGGGTTTGGGGCGCAACGAGTTGCACGCTTGCGGAGTGGCCGGAGGTTGTGAGTCGGACGGGCCACAGGGGCCTCGACCGGCAGGCGAGCCGCCCGTGGCAGCCGGGGCGCGGGGTAAACTCCGCGGCTCGGAATTCATCGTCGCCGGGACAGGCATTCGGATTCGAGTTGT
>JAPULF010000459.1 GCA_027295245.1 Planctomycetota bacterium | reverse complement strand
CCCAGGACCCCCACCTCGTTCGCGGTCTCGACGTCACCGACAAGCGCACCCGCGTGGCGAACTTTCACAAAGCGACCGTCCACGCCTTTCTGGAAATGCTCGGCGCCGCCGGCCTGAGCCACCCCAACCAGCTCACCCCCTGGCACGTCCAACGCCGGGTCTCCCGCGCCAAGATCTTAAGCTACGCCGAGATCTACCTGATGCTGAAGCCCGGCGAACTACTAAAACCCCCCTACCCGGATCGCTACGTCTCCTGGATGGAAATGGCCACCCCCGACTCCTTCACCATGCAATGCCGCCTGCCAGTGCGGGCGTGACAAGTCCCACAAGAGCGGTACCGCAAGCTTCTCCGGGGGTCATCCTTTCGGCCCCAACCCACTTGAAAGCCCACGCCAGGATTCGGCCGGTCGCAGGCTGTGCAATGGCCACACGGGCAACCCAAGCCGCGCTCGGCTGCCCCATGGCGGCCGGCGCTTCCAGCGTCCTCAGCCTCCGTCTGGAATGATCCAGGGCACCGAGCCCCGATGGGGGCCGCCAATAATACTAGCGCCGTCTGGCAGCGCGGCGCTCACCGAGATTCCACCCAACGCTCCACGGACCAGCCCGCGCCATTTCGCCTCGGCGCGGTGGACGGTCTCTTTTCACATGCCATGGCTCGGCTACGATTTGTTCCTTGTGGGCTGGTCAAGGCATCGGATATCCTGTGCTGCTCATTGTCGGGGTCAGCAGAAAGCGCAAATGGCGAATTGCGCCCGTGCGTAGCTTCCTCGTTCGCGAAAAACAGCAGTCTGCGCTGTATCGCGCCTTTCGAAAGGAGCAGCAATGCTGGTCATTATTAGCGATCTACACCTCACGGACGGCACATCGGGAACGACAATTGGGACGGGCGCCTTTCGCCTATTTCGTCAGAGACTGCGCGATATGGCGTACGATGCCTCGTGGCGGCTTATACCATCCGGCAAGGTCGTCTACGATCCGATCAAGAAGATGGATGTACTGCTGCTTGGCGATATTCTTGATGTCATCCGCTCGACGAAGTGGGGATGGCAGAAGAATGCGCCTCGGCCGTGGGATTATGGCCAAGGCCCGCCGAAAACAAGTCGCGTTACCAAAAAGGTCGCCGAAATCACGGACGCGATTCTCGCGAACAACAGTGCCTCTTTGGCCGTCCTTCGAAGCCTCTCGCAGGGTAAGCAGATTACATTGCCGCCGGCGAAAAAGAATAAACCGGACCCGGCAGTCGGCTGGGCGCCCGGCGCAAAAGGGCGTAAGCCCGTCACCGTTCGCCTTCACTACATGGTGGGCAATCATGACTGGTTCTATCATTTGCCCGGCAAACACTTCGATCGAATGCGGCTCGATATCAAAAAGGCGTTGGGGCTCGCCAATAACCACCGTGACCCCTTCCCCCACGATCCGGAGGAGTCGAATGACATCGAGTCCCTGCAGCAGGATCACGCGGTCTTCGCCCGTCATGGAGACATCTACGACTCCTTCAACTTCGAGGGTCATCGCGATGCCTCCTCCCTGGGCGACGCGATCGTCATCGAACTGCTCAACCGCTTTCCCGCGGCGGTGGAAAAAGAATTGAAGGGCCGGTTGAAGGGACTACCGCCCTTCGTAGTGGAGGGGCTTCGGGAGATTGACAATGTTCGCCCGCTCCTGCTCGTACCGATGTGGATCGACGGACTTCTCAACAGTTTGTGTCCCGACCCGAAGCTGATTAAGGGTGTGAAGGAGATTTGGAACGAACTCGTGAAAGCCTTCCTCAAGCTCAAATTCGTTAAGGACCGCGACTCATGGCTCCACCCGTGGGATAACGTGGACAAGCTTCAAGCGGCGCTTCGGTTCTCGAAAGGCATTTCCTTGCAGACCGCCGGCCGGCTTCTTGCGTGGATCAACGATAGTGGCCTCAAGCGCCCCGACTCCTATTATGAGGATGCCCTGACCGAACCGAATTTCAAGAATCGAACCGCCCGCTTTCTTGTGTACGGACACACCCACCACCACGAAATTGTGCCGCTCGACGTCTCGCACCATCCCAAGCAGGGAACCATCGAGCAGATCTACCTCAACTCGGGTACGTGGCGGCGCGTGTACAAACTGGCGCGATTGAATACGAAGGACGAGGAGTTCATCGGATACAACGTGCTGACGTATCTGGCATTCTTCAACAACGGGGAGCGTCGCGGGCGACCGTTCGAGGCGTGGTCCGGTACTTTGGCGCCGCCGGCCTGATAGCCGCGGGCCCGGTTCAGTCACTTGACCGTCATCCGCGCAACGCCGTCCCACTCCTTCGGCGGCGGGTTGCGACCGTACTGTTCGAAAACCTCGAGCGGCCGTAACAACGAAGCGTCCCGCGCCCACCAGGACGCCCACGTAAGGTCTCCAACATCACCCTGCGCCACGGCCTCGCTCAGGTAGCCACACCAATACCGTACCGCATGCCTCGCGAGCAGCGGTTGGTTTCATCGCAGCGAAAAAAGACGGGCGCATACACTCGCCGCCACCGCTTGCCAAGGGTGCGGCGGACTGCAGCCCAGCCGCGGGCGCAACCGTGCTTCACTCACTTGCTGATCGACAACGACCTGGATCGCGGATCCGCCCGGTCTGACTACCAATCGGATGGGCGGAAACGGCCTCTTCACCAGGCGCCGATGTCAGGCTCACTTCTTTGGGACCAAGTCCTTCAGGCCTTTCAACGCCAGGCATTTGACCGCGTTGCGCGCCGGCTTGGCCTTGAACATCATCTCTTCGCCGGTGAACGGGTTGATACCCTTGCGGGCCTTCGTGGCGGGCTTGCGGACCACCTTGATCTTGAGCAGGCCGGGCACAACGAACACGCCGGGACCCTTCTTGCCGAGATCGGTCTTGATCAGCTTGGACATCTCATCGAAGACCGAAACGACCTGAGCGCGCGACAACTCGCAACACTCTGCGAGTCCGCGCAGGATCTCACCCTTCGTACGCGGCTTGTTGCCTGCCTTTTTCTTTGCGGATTTCTTCTTGGCCATAGACTGGCGTCCTTTCAATCAAAACGTTCCATGCCGGGCCATACGCGGGAAAACGCCTGCCCGCACCCGGCAAATCATCCCAAACTCTTCCTGCGCCGCTACATTGCACGAAGTGAAGGCCGCAGGCAAGCCCGGCGTCCGAGAATCGTAGGAAACGCCGCCGGCCCTGGGGGATTGCCCGCCGCCAGTATTCTGATAACATGGGCTTCTGCCGCGCCGCTGGGTGCCTTGGTTAGCCCCAGCCGTGGTGCGGACTTCACCGGACTGTCCAACGCAAGATTCCGCGTCCAAGCGAATTCGAGTAGTCGGGCGGGCAGCCCATTTTGCCGGCTCGATACCCGGTTCCGGGTAGGGTTGCGCGGCTGGCGGAAAGGTTGCTAACGATGCAAATCGAGCACTCCATGCGGCGGAGGCGCGATTCCTACGCCTCCGCCGCCATGCACGTTCCCGGAATCGCCGGCGATTCGCCGGCCTCCCAGGGCGAAACAAGCCTCCACGCGGTCAGACCCGGAAGCCTCGGGGACCGGTTTGATACGGAAGAGGCGGAGGCAGCCCTCGTAGATGCAGTGATTTCGGTCAGAGGCCCTCGGTGCGGCGAAGAGTCGAGAGCGTCCGGAGAATCACAGGATGCGGACGACGGTCCCATCACAACGGCCCTTCTCTTGGCCGCGGGGGCGGGAACCCGTTTGCAGCCACTCACGGACGGGTGTCCAAAGTGCCTGACGGAAGTGCATGGGGTCCCGATCCTCGGCAGGCTGCTTTCATGCCTCGTGGAGCAGGGATTCGAACGTCTTGTCGTGGTCGTCGGGTATCGTGGCGAACAGATTCGGGACTATCTGGAGTCGAATGATTCCGGGCTCGCGATCCGCTTCGTCGACTGCCCCGAGTATGCAACGACGAACAACATATACTCGCTCTGGATGGCCCGCCGGTGCATCCGAGAATCCTTCGTTCTGATCGAGTCCGATTTGCTTTTCGATTCGCGTCTGTTGGGTTTGATGCGCGTTCGCAATCGTGTCGCCGTCGCCCGATTTCAGCCCGGGTTGATTGGGACGACTGTCTCGATCGACCCATCCGGGCGCGTGGAAGAATTCCACGTGGGGGTTAGCCTGGACACCCCCAATTTGGCGCAAAAGACCGTCAACCTGTACAGCTTGTCGGCCGGGGCCTGGCGGGAAGTCGTCCGACGATTGGAACGGCGAATCGCGGCCGGAAGGGTCCATGACTATTACGAGGTTGTCTTCGCCGAAATGGTCGCCGAGGGGCTGCTTGCCCTGCAAGCGGTCAGTTTTGATGCGGGACGATGGTGCGAGATTGACACGCTCGAAGACCTTCGTGTGGCCGAACAGCTCTTCCAAAAATCGCGACGAGCTACGTGGCCTCGAACGACCAATCGTACGTTTTCCACCGGAGGATCTTCGTGACGACTCCGATACCCTGCCAGGAATCGAGCCTGAGTAACGCCGGCGCAGCCGTCGGTAGACCGCTTCAGCTCGACTACTCCAGGGTGCGGGCATACTGGGGAGAAGCCAAGCCATCGTTGCTCGGTCCATACATGATGGACGGGTTCGGGTTTCCCGCCCACGCCGGCTGGTTTCGCTTCCGAGGCGAATCCGATGCGGTCGAAGAAGCGATCAAGGATCTTCGATCGAGCATTTCGGTGCTCGACTTCGGCAGCGGCGTGGGGGTTTGGACCGAGTACTTCGCGCAACGCTTCGCGAAGGTCGTCTCGGTTGAGGCGAGCCCCATCCTCTATGCGGCCCTGAAGGAGCGCTGCGGGCGTTATCCGAATGTGCGAACTTTCGGGGATGACGTGCTCTCGTTCGAGCCGAAGGGCAAATTCGGGCTGGTTTTTCTGGGCGGCTTGTTGATGTACTTGAATGAGCGCGATGTTCGGGTTCTCCTGCGCAGGCTCGTTTCCTGCCTCGAGCCCGACGCGCTCATATTGTGCCGAGAGTCCACCATCCGTCATGGAACCAGGACGCTTCAGGGAGACTACCAGGTCGCCTATCGCTCGGTCGAGACTTACCGAG
>JAPULF010000458.1 GCA_027295245.1 Planctomycetota bacterium | reverse complement strand
ATACCAGTGGAAGTGCATGGCGTGGTGATGTATCTCGATCGGCGTAGGCCCAACCCAAAGACCGGGGTCCACGTCTTATTCGCCAAGGAGCTAATTCGTCCACACTACAAGCACCCTACGCCGGACCCCGTAGAAAGCGTGCGGGCGGCCGGGGGGTTTTCCGTAATCAGTCTGCCATGCCTGCTAGCCATGAAACTGCAGGCAAACCGCGATATTGATCGTGTTCACATCCGAGACCTGATGTCGATTGATCTGATCGATGCCGCATTGGTCGGAAAGCTACCGGCCGACTTGCGCAAGCGGATGCGGGACATTCAGGCGACTGAATAGGGACATGCCGCCCCCCGGTCTCGACCCAGAAAATGGGGATGACACCCGAATCGCTTTGAGTCTCTTCAAGGGAAATTACCGTCGGCCCTTACTCCTTGAACTTCTTGTTGAGATAGTTGCCGTGTACGCGGGTGGACCCGGCCTGACGGTCGACGGTCTCATACAGGACGTGATCCTCGGTTTCTCGCGTCACGGCCGTGACGCGGGCGGAGAGGTCCCGCTTCTTGGCCTCGGCGCGCTGAACGTCGGCAAGGAATGATTCCACCTCGGCGATGTCCGGGGTGGTGAAGTTCGCTTTCGGGTCGGCCTCGGCGATGGCCTCGACGGCGCTGGCCTTCAGCATCTTGGGCCAGAGCTTTCGGAAGAGTTGACGTGAACCGTACACGTCGGCGCTGCTTATTTTTCCGTTGATGACGGCGACGTATCCGACGGCGTCATTTACCTGTTGGACGATGTGTTCGAGCCGCCCGGTGTATTCGGCGGCCGACTTCTTGATCTTCTCATTGTCCAGGGTCAGTTCGAGACTGGTGCCAAGGCCGTCCGATTGCACGCGTGTTCCCAGATTGGCCGCGATCTGGTTCTGATTGATCTGGACCTCCCGCCAAACCTCGCTCTGATCGCCCTTGTGTCGGACGGCCAGTTTCAATTGATTAGAGGAGACCGAGTTAACCGAGGCGCTGAACCTTGCGACCGATTCGCCGCCACGCTGGCTCCAACGACCGCTTTCGACGCAGAACGCGGCGATGGGCACCTTGCCGGAGTTCGGCGAAACCAGCATGTCAGAACGGATCACGCGATCCTGCTTGCCGCCGCGGACGATTTCACCCGCCTGGATATAGATAACATCGTCAGTAGAGACGTTCTCGACGGCCAGTTCCTGCACGTTGCCGGTCTCGTGTACCACCAGCCGCTTTTGTTCCAAGGCCTCCTTCAGGGTGACGAAGTGCCGGCCATCGAGCTCGTCTTCACCATGTACGAGGTAAATGGCAAGGTTTTTGTGTCGGAAGGGGCCGCTGATGTACTTTTCCGTTGCCGGTGTGCCCGTTGCGTTGTCAGGTGTCGTCCGAATCGATTGGCTTCGATCGGCGCACGAGACGGCTACGGCCAGAAACGGACAGACCAAGAGCGTGAATCGAAGCATGACTTGTCCTCCTCGGAATGTTGGCACCGTTGGACCCGCTTCATGATACGCATCGCGCCTGTCGAAGTTGCGTGGATCGCGAAGTATGGAATGAGAATCTGCCGGGGCCCGAACCCGCGGCAAGAGTCATGACCGTCAATCGTCGCTCGTCTTCCTATCGCGAGCAGGCATGTCGCGGATCTGCGTACGCTGACACCCGGCGCGCGTGGACATGGCAGGCAAGTTGCTTGTGGCGCCCTGGATTCAATTCAAGCAAGCATTTCCGTCCGGGGCGGATTCCGTCGCATGCGAGGGAGTCTTGGGCTAGAATACCGAACGAGTATGTGATATTTTTCACAATCTCGCCGGCCGGATCCTCCGGGCCGGCGTTTGACGGCGATTTGCAGGGCCAAGGACGGTAGATGGCGACGATCATCATCGACGGGCAGAGCATCGATTGCACGGACAATGTCACCGTCCTGCAGGCGGCGCTGGAGGCCGGGTGGGACGTGCCGCACTATTGCTACCACCCGGGCCTCTCGGTGGTGGCTTCCTGCCGGTTGTGCCTGATGGAACTGAAGTTGCCGCACCCCAAGACCAAGGAGATGGGGTGGGCTCCGCGACTGTTTCCGAGTTGCCAGACGCCGGTGAAGGACGGCCTGGAGGTGCGGTTCGACTCCGAGAAGATCACCGAGAATCGCCGGCACTGCATGGAGTACTACCTGCTGAACCATCCGCTGGACTGCCCGGTGTGCGATCAGGCGGGGGAGTGCTACCTGCAGGACTACAGCCGGAAGTTCGGCGACTCCTCGAGCCGGATGGTCGAGGTCAAAAACAAGAATCCCAAGAAGGACATCGGAAGCAAGACGCTGCTCTATCAGGATCGCTGCGTCATGTGTTCGCGTTGCGTGCGTTTTTGCGACGAGGTCGCGGGGACGAGCGAGCTCTGCATCGTGGATCGCGGCAGCAAGTCGGAGATCGACATCTTTCCCGGCATCCCGCTGGAAAACGAGTTGCAAGGCAACGTCGTGGATATCTGCCCGGTCGGTTCATTGTTGGACAAGGACTTCCTGATGGACCAGCGGGTGTGGTCGCTCAAACGGGCCAAGAGCGTGTGCCCGGGCTGCTCGGCCGGGTGCACGATCCACGTGGATCACAACGCGGGGCAGGTCTGGCGTCTGAAGCCGCGGTTCAATCCGGGCGTGAACGACTGGTGGATGTGCGACGAGGGTCGCTTCGGCTGGAAGCACGTCCACGACCCGAAGCGGCTGAATCGGCTGATGGTGCGTCGCGGGGCGGAGACGGAGTCGCCCGACTGGAGTGTGCTTCCGGAGTTGGCGCGATTCCGTTTCGAGCGGGCGGCGTCCGACGCGGGGACGGACAAGATCGGGGCGCTGTTGTCGCCGTTCATGAGTTGCGAAGAGGCGTGGTTGCTGGTCCGGTTCATTCGCGGCGTCGCGCCGGAGTCCGTGCTTGCCATGGGTCCCGTTCCGACGGACGGCGAAGACCGGACGTTTCCGAAGGGTTCCAACGGATCGACGCCGAAATTCACCATTCGGGCCGAGAAATGTCCGAATCGTCGCGGGATCGAGATGGTGTTGAAGGGGGCGGGCGGCCGCGTGATTTCGTTCGACGCGTTCGTGAAGCTGGCGGCGGACGGAGCGCTGGCCGCGGCTTGGATCGCGGGCGGCTATCCGAACGACTGGGTCACGAAGCCGTTGGGGTCCGCCGCGGTGAAGGTCGGGGATTTGTTTGCACAAGACATGTTTGAGAATGCCGTGACCGAGGCGGCCGCGGTGGTGGTGCCGAGTTGTTCGTGGGCAGAGCGATCGGGTTGCTTTGTAAACCACCAGGGGCGGGTGCAGCCGTTCGAATCGGCGATTGCGCCGCTGGATGGATGCCAGCGGGACGGGCAGTTTCTATACGCCCTGGCTGAAGAGACGGGTCTGTATGATGCTGCCGGCGTGCGGGCCAAGATGGCCGCGACCATGCCGGCGTTTGGTGAATTGCACGTAGCGCCCGAGGAACCCCGTTTCGCGCATTGACGCATCCGGGCCCGGGCGATCCTTCGAATCGAGAAGTCATGCTGGATTGGATCAAGAGCGTCTTGTCGGACCAGTTCGGATTCGGCATCGTTCTCATGGCGGTCCTGCTCGTGGCGATCCTGACGGCCGTGGCCTATTCCATCCTTCTGGAGCGCAAGGTGTCCGCGTGGATTCAGGATCGGTTCGGACCGAACCGGGTGGGTCCTTATGGTCTGCTACAGCCGGTCGCGGACGGGCTCAAGATGCTTCTGAAGGAAGACATCATTCCGCGCAACGTGGACCGGGCCCTTTTCATTTTGGCGCCGTGGATGATCTTCGTGGTGGCGATGGTCGGGTTCGCCGTGATTCCTTGGGGCGGACAGTTTCGGTGGCCGTGGATGGACGAAGGCGAGATCCTCCAGGCCCAAGTCGCGAGCATCGACATCGGACTCTTGTACATCCTGGCGGTGTCCTCTTTAGGGGTGTACGGCGTGGTCCTCGGGGGCTGGGCCAGCAACAACAAGTATTCGTTTTACGGCGGCATGCGGGCGGCGGCGCAAATGTTGTCGTATGAAGTTCCGATGGGCATGGTCATTCTGACCGTGATCCTGGCGACCGGCCACGTTCGGTTGGAATCGATGGTCGTCGCCCAAACGGGCACGTTCTTCGGGCTGCACGGCTTCGACTGGATGTTCTGGTACCATCCGATCGGGGCGTTGCTGCTTTTCATTTCGGCGCTGGCGGAGGCCAACCGGACGCCGTTCGATCTGGCGGAATGCGAACAAGAGCTGGTGGGCGGATACCACACCGAGTACAGCGCCATGAAGATGGGCCTGTTCTTCCTGGCGGAATACGCCCACATGATCACGAGCAGTGCCCTGATTGTGGCCCTGTTTTTCGGCGGCTACTTGCTGCCGGGCTGGAGTTGGCTCAATACGAGCGAGTCGGCCCTGGCGATGTTCTGCCGCGTGGGCGTGTTCGGATTCAAGATCCTGTTCGTCATTTTCGTCTACATGTGGATCCGGTGGACGATCCCTCGGTTTCGGTACGACCAACTCATGCGGATCGCATGGAAGGGGTTCGTGCCGATCAGCATGGCCCTGGTCGTGCTCCAGGGCATTGTCGTCTACGCCGAATGGCCGCAGTGGGTCACGATTCTGGGGAACGTCGCGGTCGTGTTGGTCGTGGCAGCGGCGATGCCTCGCGGTCGCCCGGTCACGGGCCGTCAGGCGAGTCTCGAGCGAAAGGTCCAGGTAAGCGGTGGATAGCGATCAAGTCGAACAACGGCCCGCGCGCGACTGGAAAGCGACCGACGTGATCTGCGTCGACCAGCCGGAACTGACGACGGCGGAACGGCTCTACCTGCCGCAGGTGTTCGGGGGATTGGCTACGACGTTTCGCCATATGTTCAAAAAGCGCGTTCGTGAACAGACGGTCGTGCAATATCCCGAGCAAAAGCGCGAGATGCGCAAGGAGATCTATCGCGGGGTTCACCGGCTGAACCGCGACGAGCAGGGCCGCGTGGCGTGCGTGGCGTGCTTCATGTGCGAGACCGCCTGCCCGGCGCACTGCATCCACATCGAGGGGGCGCTGAGTCCCTGGGAAGACCGCGAAAAGTACCCGATCAAGTTTGATATTGATGAGTTGCGGTGCATTTATTGCGGGATGTGCGAGGAGGCATGCCCGGTGGATGCGATCGAGTTGACGCCGGAATACCACTTGGTGGGTTCGACGCGGGACGAGATGATCTACGACAGGGAAAAGTTATTGATGGTGTACGACCGGACGAAAGAGGACAAACCGCGCAAGGGTCCGGCGGTGACGGGATACTGAATAGTTGTCAGCAGTCAGTTGTCAGTCTTCGGTGATCAGGCTCCCGCGCGGGGACTGACAACTGATAACTGATAACTCGGAAAGCAACGAGTGGAAGCGTTTTGGGTGTACGTAACGTACGTGGCGTCGGCGGCGGGGGCGCTGGCGATCTATCTGGCGATGCCGCCGTCGGCCCGTTCACGAAGCCGCGCGGCGCTCGGGCTGGGCGCAGTCGCGCTGGGTGCGATGCTGGTGGTGCTCCATCAGCTCGCCGGAGAGTCCGGCGAACACATCACGTTCGGTTTGCTTTCCTTTCTGGCGATCGGCGCCGCCGCTCGGGTGATCACGCATTCGCGGCCGGTCTATTCGGCACTGTATTTCGTCATGGTCGTGTTGAGCACCTCCGGGATGGCGGTGCTCGCCGGGGCGGAGTTTCTGGCGGCCGCCTTGGTGATCGTCTACGCCGGAGCGATCCTGGTGACCTACGTGTTCGTCATCATGCTGGCCCAGCAGCCCGGCTCGACGGACCCGTTGGCGTCGTCCATGAAATACGACGCCATGGCTCGCGAACCGGGGGCCGCGGTCTTGGCCGGGTTTGTCCTGGTCGCGACGATCGCCGGCGTGATCGTGGGACGGGAATGGCCGGACGGTGTGGCGTCCGAGGTGGCCGCCGTCGGCAATACGCTGGCGATCGGTGATGTGTTGTTGCACAGGTTCGCCGTCAGCGTCGAATTGGCAGGCGTGCTTCTGATGGTCGCCATGATCGGGGCCATTGCTATCGCGCGGAAGCGGATTCCGCGCGCGGACGAGGGCGACGAGTCGCCGCCGCCGGGCGAGATCGGGCGGCGGGCCAAGCCCTTTTAGCGGCAGAGCCGGGGAGTCGAGCGGAGTCACAATGGTCAACGGAGCCGGCATGAGTTTGGTGGGGGCGGTGCTGTTCGGGCTGGGCGTGGTAGGTTTTCTGACCCGTCGCAATCTCATCGTCATGTTTCTGAGCACCGAGGTCATGTTCCAGGGCGTATTGGTCAACCTGATCGCCATGGGGATGCGATGGGGCGATCTGCAGGGGCAGGCCTTCGGGGTGTTCGTGCTGGTGATCGCGGCGGTTGAGGCCGGTTTGGGATTGGCGATCGTGGTCATGTTGTTCCGGCGGCGCGGAACGCTGGATGCGGAACGGTGGAACACCCTGCGCGGCTGACGCGGGATCAAGGGATCGGATGACTCTCAAGACACTCGCAATCTGTATTCCGTTGCTGCCCGCCGCCGGTGCGGTTCTGGTGGGCTTGATCGGTCTGCGAGGTTTGCGTTCCCGCTCGCACTGGCTGGTGATTGCGGGCGTCGGCGCCGCCCTGGTCGCCGCGACGATGCTGTTCGACCGCGTGCGGTCCCACGCGGACGATGCCCAGCCGACTGCCCAGACGATCACGATTTACGAGTGGTTCAATACGGGCGACACGGCGGGGTCGTGGTTCGACGTGGAATTCCTGGTCGATCCGCTCACGTGCGTCATGTTGCTGACCGTGCTGTCGGTCTCGCTGCTGGTGGTGATCTACTCGGTGGGCTACATGCGAGATCACCACGGCCAACCCGAACGGGGCTACGAGCGGTTTTTTGCGTTTCTCGGTCTGTTCGTCTTCTCGATGTGTACGTTGGTGCTGGCGGGCAATTTCCTGCTTCTGTATCTCGGATGGGAACTGGTCGGGCTGTGCAGCTACCTGTTGATCGGGTTTTATTACGACAAGCCGGCCGCGGCCCAGGCGGCCAAGAAGGCGTTTCTGGTCAACCGCATCGGCGACTTCGGGTTCGGCCTCGGCATTCTGCTGATCTACCTGCGATGCGGCGATTTGAGCTACGACCACGTGTTTTCGGCTGCGGGCATGCAGCAACTGGCGGGTTACGAGACGATCGTGGCCCTGCTGCTGTTCTGCGGGGCGGTGGGCAAGAGCGCCCAGTTGCCGCTGCACGTGTGGTTGCCCGACGCGATGGAGGGTCCCACGCCGGTCAGCGCCCTGATCCACGCGGCGACGATGGTTACTGCGGGCGTCTATATGGTGGCGCGGTGCAGCGTTATCTTCGCCGCGTCGCCGGTTGCAATGTGGGTCGTTGCGTGCATCGGGGCAGCGACGGCGTTGTTCGCGGCCACGATCGCAGTCACGCAATACGACATGAAGCGGATCCTGGCGTACTCGACGATCAGCCAGTTGGGCTACATGTTTCTGGGCCTCGGCGTAGGGGCGTTCGACTCGGCAATTTTTCATCTGTTCACGCACGCATTTTTCAAGGCCTGCCTGTTCCTGGGGGCGGGCAGCGTGATGCACGCCATGGCGGGCGTGATCGACATTCGCCGATTCGGCGGTTTGGCCAAGGGAATGAAGGTCACGGCCGCGACCTTCTGGATCGGCGGATTGGCCCTTGCCGGATTTCCGCTGCTGGCCGGTTTCTGGAGCAAGGACGAAATCGTGGCCGCGGCATTGCACAGCCAGGCGCCGTGGCTGGGTTGGATCGCGCTGCTGACTGCATTGATGACGGCGTTCTATACGTTCCGGATGATCTTCATTGCGTTTCACGGCCCGGAGCGCCTCCCGAACACCGTGGATCGCGTCCACGAAAACGGCCGTTGGGTGACGATCCCCTTGATCGTGCTGGCAGTCGGCGCGGTCGGCGCGGGATACCTCGGTTTTCCTCCGCACCAGGGCGGGTTGCACGGGTTTCTCGAACCGGTGTTCCGGGCGGCGCAGCCGAAACTGGCGGTGTCCGCCTCCGACGCGCCCCACGATGGCCACTTGTTGCTGTACGTGTCCGCGGGGATCTCGATCCTCGGTATCTGGGCCGCATGGTACATATACCGCCGACGGCCGACGGTCGCAGGGGCCGCGGCCTCCGGAGCCGCGTCGCTTCACCGGATGGTCTACAACAAGTACTTCGTGGACGAGGCGTACGACGTCGGAATCGTGCAGCCGCTACGAAAGCTGGGGCGATTCTGCCACGGCGTTGATCGGTTTTTCATCAACGCGATCCTCTGGGTTATTACGGCCGTGCCGCGGGCCGTCGGTTTCGGCCTGCGCGGCATGCAGCAGGGCTCGATGCAAGGCTATGCCATGGGCATGGTCGTGGGAGTGATTGCGATCGTGATTTGGATGTTGATACGAATGGCCGGCGGGGACGCGGGCGAGTTGGCGGCGATCTCGCAGGGTTGATTGATGTTCGGTCTGGAAGACACATTTCTGGGTGAGCACATTCTGTCGGTGGTCATCTTTCTGCCGATCCTGGGGTCGGCGGTGATCTTCGCGCAAAGATCATCCGAGCCGTCGACCGTGCGCCGATGGGCCATGGGGTTCTCGATTGTCACGTTGCTGGCCGCCCTCCTCGCGGCCGGGTTGTATGCGACGGAGTGGGCGACGCCGGGCGAGCATCGACTTGTCGAGCGCTTAAGCTGGATGGGCACGGACGACGCGGCGTCGGGCGGAGTTCAGCTTCAATACCACGTGGGCGTCGACGGCATCAGCCTGCCGTTGCTGCTGCTCACGGCGCTGCTGACTCCGCTGGCGATCTGGAGCAGTTTCAGCAGCATTCAAACACGGGCCCGCGAATACTACGCCCTGATGTTGTTGCTGCACGGCTCGATGCTGGGCGTGTTTTGTGCCCATGACCTGCTCGTGTTTTATGTCTTTTTCGAGTTCACCCTGGTCCCGTTGTATTTCATCATCGGGATCTGGGGCGGCCCGGACCGCGAGAAGGCCGCCAACATGTTTTTCATCTACACGCTCGCCGGCAGCATGCTCACGTTTGCCGGGGTGTTGTACCTGGGGTGGCTCGGATCGCAGCATGCCCTGGGGCCGGACGGGTTGCGGTTCTTTTCGTTCGACTTCGACCGACTGTATGAACTTGCGGCGGCGGGGCACCTGACCGCCTCGGTGCAAGGGTGGCTCTTCATCGCGTTCTTCGCGGGGTTCGCGATCAAGGTTCCGCTGTTCCCGCTGCACACCTGGCTGCCGCCGGCCCACACCGAGGCCCCCACGGCCGGATCGGTGATTCTGGCCGGGGTATTGCTGAAGCTCGGAACGTACGGGTTCTTGCGGTTGAGCCTGCCGATGCTGCCCGCCTCCTCGGTCTCGTTTGCGCCGATCGTCGGTTCACTGGCGGTCATCGGAATCATCTACGGCGCCGTGGCGGCCTGGGTGCAATCGGATATCAAGAAGCTGGTGGCATATTCGTCGGTCTCTCACCTGGGCTTCTGCCTGCTGGGCATGTTCAGCCTGACGACGGCCGGGTTGACCGGCTCGGTTCTATACATGATCAATCACGGCCTGAGCACCGGGGCGTTGTTCCTGGTCGTCGGGATGATCTACGAGCGCTATCACACCCGCGAGATGGATCAGATCGGCGGTCTGGCGAAGAAGATGCCGATCATGGCGTTTTTCCTGATCGTTTTCACGCTTTCGAGCATCGGGCTTCCGGGACTCAACGGATTCGTCAGCGAGTTCCTGGTGCTCTTGGGCACCTTCACGTCCACCGAACATTTGGGAATCCCGTTTGCGGTACCGGCGGCGACCGGCATCGTCCTGGGCGCGGTATACATGTTGCACATGGCCCGGCGCGTCTTGTTCGGTCCGTTGAAGGA
>JAPULF010000457.1 GCA_027295245.1 Planctomycetota bacterium | reverse complement strand
GGAGGAAGAGGGAGGGCTGGTATGCCTGCTACGGCTATATTAGAGGCCAGACTGTCTCCAGCGACCCAGCCAATGTTCTGGTCTACGAGCGGTCCGACAGCCACGACGGAGATGGAAGCAACGTGTTGTTCGTCGACGGGGAGGTACGATTCGTCGAGCCCAACGGGAGAGTGAGGGAGCTTGTCAAGCAGACAAGGGAACGCCTGCTCCCAAGGAAGGAATAGAGCATGGTTGCCAATCTTGTGTCTACAGAGGCAATCCGAGGACACCCATCAGGCGGGCAATCCGAGTTGAACCAGAGAAATGGAGCATTTCTGCTGATATTATGACCGACCCGCGGGCGAGCGCACCCTACCGTCTCTGAGGGATCCGCCCCCCGAGCGGCACTGTTTTTATGGCGGGAGATCCGCGACCCAGCGAAACGCCGGAGCAGGCAGAGACAGGGGAGAAGGGGCCGCGATCTGCCGTCCGGAAGCCCGTAAATCCGAAGGGAACACAGGGTCGATACAGCCGCCGAACGGACTCGAACCGTTGACCTGCGGTTTACAAAACCGCTGCTCTACCAACTGAGCTACGGCGGCACTTTCGCATCCTGTGACGATTCCACGTCAGGAAATCATCATTGCACACTACTCGCGCGATGACAAGTGTTTGTGACGGTCTGAACGACACGAAACCAATCGGCTCCGGTCGGCTGTGGCGGGTCAACCGTCCACTTTTGGTTCGCTAGGTTTGACGAATGTCGAGGATGGCAATCATTTTGCCGGCACCGCGTTGTACGATAGCCGTCGCCGGTGCTCTGGCGACGATTTCGACAGCGAAGATTTCGGACCCGGCAATCTCGATGCCGGGGAAGAGACGAGTACGGCCAAGCTGGTTTCCGGGATCCGATTAAGGTTTCGACCCGACGGCACCCGTTCCGCTGAGAAGTGCGAGTTGGCTTCACACGCGGGCCGTGAACCGGGGCGGCGGCCCTAGATCATCATCCGCTTGTTGTAGACCCACCATTCGAACAGCAGAATGAGGAGCGCCACGGCCGCGGCGTACGGCCAGAGGGGCTCGTTGACCTGGGTATCGGCGTCGATGATTTCGATGGGTGTGCCCGCCGTGAGAACCAGCTTTTCGACGGGGGCCACTCTGGATTCCGTCGGGTTCAATATGTTGGCCGCGAAGACGTCGGTTGTGTCGTGGGCATCGTCGAACTCAAATCTGTAGATCCCGGCCTGCTGAGTCTTGGCATAGGTCACCGAGTGAGAGCCCATTACGCTTATTGTCTCCTCGACGCCGCCGGGCGCCGTGATGCGGACCTCGTTCGCCCCCGGCGGAACCGGAATCGTGAGGGTCTGGCCCGGGGACAATATACCCCTGGACTCCGTCAGACCGCCGCCCGCCATGTAGCGAACGGCGTTTTGAAAGATGATCATGAACGGCACTTTCAGCGCGATATCGGATTCGAGCAGATCGAAAGCAGTCATGAGATACCGGTGGCCGGGATCGCTGGCGAATACTATGATCGCCGAATCCTCGCCTTCGACCAGTATCTCGGCGTGGTTCGGCAACGTCATTCGACGCCACTTGAAAATCATGACGTTGTGAAGCTCGGCCGGGCGTATCAACGGATGATCATCCAGCCAATTCACCATGCGCTGATCCTCAATCATCTCGCCCATGCCAAACCCGTCGACCTTCGGCACCGCCCCGAAGAACAAATAGTTGCCCGGCGCGAGACGATCGGTCGAGTGGGCGTCGAAAATGACGAGGTCGAAGTTCGATCGTCCTTCGCTGCTGATTTTCTCATCCGGGGCGTTCTCGTATTCGTCGGGCGACATCCACTCCACGTCGTCGACCGTCAATGCCGACAGGGCCCTTTGGAGTATCCACTTTACCCGGGACCGCTTCGTGACGACGAGCACGCGAAGGCGCCGCGGCGCATCGATCGGGGCTCGGGCCACGTTGTCGGCCGCCAAAGCGTCCTTGCGGTGGATTCTCACCTCGACGATGCCGGCCGAATCGTGGATGAGCTTGAATATCACATTCTCGGCGGAAGACAAGCCGGTCGGCCGACTCGGATCCGGGCCTTCGTCCGCCGGCCGTGCGCCGCCGAGCGATAACTCCTTGATCGCGCCCGATCCCTCCAGCAGCCTGCCGTCGAGTCTGATGGATACGTCGGTCTTAATGGGATCGGGTCCGAAATTCTCGATCTGGGCGAACACGGAGAGTTCGCCGGGGCGCTCCAGATTGGGACGGACGTCGAACGCGACGATTCCGACGTTGTCGCTCGCTTTGCCGAGCTTGTGGAGGTTCAGCGTTCCACGCATGAGGACGATTTGGTCGGCGTCGGTGATGCGGCCGTCGCTGTACAATTGCAGGCCGGCGGATCCGATCGACGCCGCCTGCGGCGTGGTCAGGCCGGCATCTTCAATCAACTGACTGGAATACGCCACCGCCAGTTGCAGCGACTCGCCGATATTGCTGACGGCATCGGTGGCCTCGATTCCTTGAATGGCGCTGATCAGCCGGTGCCTGTTGTTGGTGAATCTGCACTCCAGGCCGGCGCGATCGGCGAAACTGATGACCATGGCCCGTGATTCGTCGGGAAGATTGTCGACAAAACCCTCGGCCGCCTCTTTGGCGTGCTCCAGGCGACTGCGGCCGTCGGCCTCGACGACCTTCATCGACGCCGATCGGTCAATCAGGAGCACGATATTCTCCTTCGGCCCCTGCAGGAGGTTGGCGACCGGAGTCGAAAGCCCGAACAGCACGGCGGCGAGGATCAGCAATTGCAGGAGCAGCAGCAGGTTCTTCCTCAGCTTTTGAAACGGAGCATTGACCTGCAGGTCGTGAATCGCCTTTTGCCAAAGCAGGGTCGACGAGACGGTTCTTTCCTGGCGACGGAGCTTCAGAAAGTACAAAAGAAGCAGCGACGGCACGGCGATCGCTCCAAGCAGGAGCCCGGTCTGCCAGGTCAGAAACTTGAACGGAACCCCGAATAGGGCAACGGTCGTCATCGGAGCAACCCCCGTTGACGAAGATAGTTCAGGACCAGCGTCTCAAACGGGTGGTCGGTGGTGGCCAGCAAATAGTTGATTCCCCGCTGGGAACAATACGACCGTAGCGACTCGCAGTATGCCTCCAGGTTGGCCTTGTAGCGATCGAGCAGCGTCTTGCTCACGGTGATCTCGGCAACGTCTTCATCCTCACAGTCCACAAGCTTCAAATCGCCGGCGAGTTCGGGAGTGACCTCCTGGGGGCTCAGCGTTTGCAGCACATAGATGTCAAACTGCCGGCCCAGGAGATATCGCAGCCCCTGGTCGAATCCGCCCTTGTCCAGGAAATCCGAGAGCACCAGCACGATGCCCTTCTGGGTGTGGCGGCTCGCAAACTGACGGGCCGCCGCCGCGAAATGGCTCTTGCCCTGGATGGGCGTTTCCTCCAGAAACTGGATCACCTTGGGCAGCATCTTGCGGCTGCGCAGGCCGGAGACGTGGTTGGCGATGGCGTCATTGTAGGCATAGAGATTGACCCGGTCGTAATTGCAAAGCCCGATGTAGGCCATCGCCGCCGCGACCCGCTTGGCGTACAGGGCCTTGGACGGTTCGCCCACGTCCATCGACTTGGAAACGTCCAAAAGGACGGTGATGTTGAGGTCCTCCTCCTCGAGAAAGAGCTTTAGATAGAGGCGATCCAATCTGGCGTATATGTTCCAGTCGATGTGGCGAAGATCGTCCCCGACGACGTAGTTTCGGTAATCCGCGAATTCGGCGGACTCACCCTTGCGTTTTGAGCGGCGTTCGCCTTTCTGTCGGCTGGCATAGATCTTGCGCGAGATGATTTCGAGCTGCTCCAGTCGCTGCATGAAGTCCGGGTCGAGCAACCCGTCTCCCCCCGGCCCCGGCCCTGGGCCTGAGCCTCCCAATTCGACGGTTTCCGCCATGCGGCATCCCAGACTGAAACGACTGTGGGTCTTCAACCCCCGTGGCCGAAAAACCCGGAATCGATGGAACCGGCGTCAGGGTGATTATATAGGCCGCGCCGGTGAATGCACGCGAAGCAGCCCCTTGTGGCGACCCCTCGGCTCGATCCACCTGTCACCCGGGACGGGTCGCCGAGGAAAACCCTGGGCGCTCGGAAATCTCGCGGAGATTTCCGCAATGTTCGGTTGTAGCCCAACTGGATCTTCCGATATAATCGGCGGAGCCGGTTTGGCATGGAATCTCGTGTCTTGATGGAGTCATAGGGTATGTCGAGTGAAGGAGCGAAACAGCAGGAGGCCCACGCGATCGATGCGACCTCTACGGCCGTCATGCCGTTTCGGCCGCCGCCGAAGCTTTTGCCTCCGTACAAGGTCATCATGCACAATGACGACAAAAATACAGCCGAACACGCCATCATCACGATCATGTCGTTGACGCCGCTGAACGAGCAGGATGCTACTGAACGAACGAACGAAGCCCATACCACGGGCTGCGCCTTGTTGCTGGTAACACACAAGGAACGGGCCGAGCTCTACCAAGAGCAATTCCAATCCGCAAGCCTGACCGTCACGATCGAGCCCGACGCGTAGGCAGACCCGACGGTCAGTCAGCCTTATCCTGCGATATCCAACCGGGTTTTCTTTTCTCAAGATACGCCTTGAGGCCGTCCTGCCCTTCCGGTGACACCCGACGATCGGCGATGACGCGAACCGTCTCTTCGGTCATGTGTTTCCAGTCGTGACCCGCAACGGT
>JAPULF010000456.1 GCA_027295245.1 Planctomycetota bacterium | reverse complement strand
TCGCGCTGGACCTTCAATGACAAGTCCGGATCCCAGGCGCAGAAATAGTAACGCTCGTCGAGATAACCGACCTGCTCCAGTAGCCCGCGGCGAAGGAGTCCGAAGTTGGCGTACGGCACACCGCGCACGTTGTATATGCCGTATGTCATGCCATCTCGATTGACCGAGTCCAGCCGGTTTCGTTCCCGCCCCAGGTTGTGGTAGAAGGCGATCATTCCGACTTTCTCCGATTCGGGGCGTTCGATCATTCGGATCGCAGCCTCGACGGCGCCGTGCAAGGGATAGGAATCGTCGTTCAGCCAGAGAACATAGTCACCCGCCGCCGCCTTGAATCCCTTGTTGTACGCCCGCGTAGCGCCCTCGCGTGTCCGCTCCGGGATAAAGCGGACATCAATCTGGTTTTCCAGCCAAGACTCGGTGCCGTCGCCGGCCCCGCTTCCGACAACGATCGTTTCACGCGGTACGTTGATGTTCGCGCGAACACGCGCGATGCATCGCTCGAGGCGGGCGCGTCGTGCATACGTCGCGATGACGATGCTGACGACGGGTCGGCTGTTTCGGCGGGATGTCGCGGCGGTGTGTTTCATCTTACCCGGGGCTCCATTGTCCGATATCGACATCGACGACCGATGCGCGGCGGCCGGAATCGGTTTTGATAGCGACAGTCTGCGCGAAGCCGTCAGGGTTTCGGCCGTGCGTCGTCGTCGGGGACTTGCGGCTTGGCCGGGGACACGAGGTCGACGATTTCGTACATGTCCCGAGCGGGTAGCGTTGCGGCGCGAAGGGCCATTTTATCCGCATCGCTGTCGGTCGATGCGGCCAACATCATTTTGAAGTGGTCCGTCAACAGGAACAAGATCGATCGCCCGGTTGCCCGGTTGGTGAACACCACTTTCGACTCCTCGTTCGTCGCATTCTTCAAGACGAGGTTGAGCTTCCCGACGGAGGCTCCGGTTGCGGCCTGAACGCCGTCCGCAATGCTGGCGTATTTTGCCACCAGCGGTACCGCAACCGTGACGCGCATGTCGCCGTCGTTGCGAACCAGGCCGAGATATTCCAGGGCCCTTTCGCCCATTCGATATCCGCCCACTGCGCCGGTTCGGACGTCGCCATGAATTGCGGTGATGGCCTGCAACATTCCGCTCACGTCGACCTCTCCAATCACTCGAAAAGTCAAAGAGGCCCAGAAGCTTTCCCACTGTTCACGTCCGATACCGCTCGTGGGCCGGATGACATGGGCCTTGATAAACCAATGCCCCGGGCGACTCAGGGCGACCGTGGCGATGCCGTCGGGCCCGGTCTTGGTTTTCACCGCGTACTGATGTTCTTCGAGTCCTTCGTGTCCCGCGGAGATCGGCACGTCCGGCCAACCGTGACCGTCGAGCAGGACGCGCACACGTGCCTGTCCTCCGGCTCGCCAGTCGTTGGGGTTGGACAGCGGCACGATCTCGATCCGATGACCGACGATCCGCCGATAGCCGTCGTCCGACTCGCTGGCGGGCAGAACTTCGACGAGCGTTTTGGCGAACTTGGTGTAGCGCTCGATCGTGACGGGGTCTCGTTCGGTGCGGCCGGCCCGAATCATGATTGCCCGTTCGGCCCGCTCGGACTTCAAATACTCGTCAAACTTATCGGCCTCGAGTTCGATGAGTCTCGGCTTCAAGGCGCACCCGAAGACGTGAATGCCCGCACCCTTGATCGGACCGCGAACGGCGAGACCCTTGTCCTGCGGGGCGAATCCGGAGATTTTTCTTCGCTCGGCGCCGTACAAATCGACGAATTCGAGGACCCGACGCGGGTCGGTCGGGCTGTCGCCCAGCGGGAATATCTCGCCCGTCACGAACGAGAGCCAAACCTTGCGGCCCTCGGGGACGCGCTGCCGATCTGAAATGAGCCACGAATCGTGCGCTCGAGCGACGGGGGCGACGAGACACAACAGGAGCACGGCAAGGATGACGCCTTTCAAGATCACACCTCCGAAACGGACGATCGCGAGAGATTATAACGATTTGTGACGAAATGGTCGCGTCGACGGAGGGTCGCCAGGGCGGATTGGGTGCTATCCGACGCTCGTCGGTTCGCGTGATCGGAGGGCGTCGGCGATAGCATTCGGCATGTCATGAAGGGCGGCGATTCGATCGATGCATCCCGTTTCCGCCGCGGTCTTGGGCATTCCGTATACGATGCTGGTTGCCTTGTCCTGGGCGATCGTCACGGCTCCTTTCTGCTTGAGAAGGCGGACACCCGCGGAGCCGTCGCAGCCCATCCCGGTCATGACTACACCGACGGCGTTTCGGCCGACAGCGCTCGCGACCGACTCGAACAACACGTCCACCGACGGCCGGAATCCGGAGACCTTCGGCCCGTCATCCAGCGCGGCGACCAGCTTGGGCCCAAGGCGCACAACCCGCAGGTGACGATTACCGGGTGCAATCAGAATCATCCCTGGCCGCAGACTATCGTTTTGATTCGCCTGTTTGACACTACCCTTCGCAATCTGGTTAAGCCGTGCGGAGAAAGCCTCCGTGAAGTCCGCGGGCATGTGTTGCGTGATGACGATCGGCGGGAATTCCGCGGGTATTGCAGGCACCATTTTGTGCAGTGTCGCGGGCCCGCCGGCACTGATGCCAATCGCGATGACCACATCGGAGTGGGCACGCACAGGCTCGGGCGAGGCTACAGCGACCTTGCTTCGGCTCGTCAGATATTTGCGGTTCGACTGGAAGGCCGTCTCGATCGTCCGGACGACTTTTTGACGGAATGACTGCAAGGAGGCGGATTTCTCGCCGATCGGCTTAGCCAAGAAGTCGACCGCTCCCATCTCGAGCGCCTTCAGGGTCGTCTGCGCCCCTTTCTGTGTCTTGGTCGAGACCATCACCACGGGGATCGGGTGATCCTTCATGACCTTCTCGAGCACTTCCAAACCGGTCATGCCCGGCATCTCGACGTCGAGTGTTACTACGTCGGGTTTGAGATTTTTGATTTTCTCGAGGCCTTCGGCACCGTTCTGCGCGGTGGCGAGAACTTCGATTCCTTCGGTGGAGGAGAGGGCGCTCTTCAGCATGGACCGCATGAATACGGAGTCGTCAACGATTAATACACGAATCGGCAAGCTCGGCTCCGGACAAGCACCTTGGAAATGGATAGAGCGATGACAGCCCGGGTCACCCCGCCATCACCCG